>CAYZJS010000084.1:0-7429 GCA_964478865.1 uncultured Thermodesulfatator sp. | reverse complement strand
GGACGGGCAGCTTTTGGTAGGGATGCCCAGGGTGAACAGTTTCATGGAAAAGGCGTTTGCTGTAATAGGTTTTGAAAATATTGAAAAACACCATGTTACCGACAGGAAAACCTGCATATCCCAGGCAAGTCCGTGGTTCAGGCTTTCAAAATCTGTACATTTGCCATCATGGCTGCCGGATTGCGTCGGTATCTATTTCAACATGCTATTTGAAAAGAGGAGTGGAATTGTTTAGAAAGTACCCTAAATTTTCACCTGTCATCCATGAGTGTTCGTGCCGGGATTTTTTGATATTCTAGAGTAAAATGTAATCTCCGGATGCAGGCCAAGGATTAATCCCCGGTATTTTTTGATATGAAGGAAAATTTTAACCTGGACAAGAAGACTGTAATCAGATTTGTGGTGGTTTATCTGGCCCTGATCGGCATCATGGAGCTTTTCCTGGGATTACATTATTTCCAGAAGCTTTTGGATCTAAATGGAATCTATTCCGGTGCCACTGCCTGGGTATCGGCAAAGCTTCTTTCTGCTGCAGGCATTGAAGTGACCAGTGAAGGGCCGTTAGTGCACCTGCCCGGCAGGAGCCTCTATATTGCATTCGGCTGTAACGGCCTGGAGGCGGTTGTTATTTACGGGGCGGCCATCTTGGCCTATCCTGCAACCCTTTTCTACAAGCTCAAGGGACTTATCGGAGGCCTGGTTGTTTTGCAGGTAGTGAACATAATAAGGATAGTTGTACTGGGTATTGCGGCAGTGAAATTTGGAAAGTGGTTCGATTACATTCATTACTACATCGCCCAGGGTCTGATGATTGCAATTGCCCTGGGGCTCTTTATCCTCTGGTTGCGGGGGACCACACGTGCACATGCCAGCTAGAATCCGTTCGATACTAAAGGCCCTTCTTATATTCTGTCTCGTTTACCTTCCTGTATTGATAGGCTGGATTGCCTTTAAACACTATTACACCCATCCGCTGGCCTGCAGCGGGGCCTGGGTCGCAGCATTCAGCCTTGATGCAAGGGTGGATTCCTGCCGCTATGAGGAAGGGGCCGTCAATGCAACATTTACCAGGCATGTGGTTACCCGTATGGGGATCTATCCTGCCCATTTGGGCGTCATGCTGGATGACAACCGTTACACCTTCAATGTCCCGCTGACCTTGGCAATGCTGATCGTGACAAGTCTCATCCTGCGCATATCATGGCGGGCCTGGACAAAGGCCCTGGGAGTGCTGGTTTTGGGACATGTGCTTTATGTTTATTCATGTTTCTTATATTTCCTTCAGCTGTATCGTATAAATATTGGCGGAAGGGAGCTGGCCTCCTCGCCTCCTTTTGCAGTCCAGCTGTTCTGGGATTTCTGTAAAAGCATGCTGATCCGGTTTGAACCGTTTCTCATACTTGCGGTCCTGGTACTGTTACATATGACCAGGCAGCGGAACAGAACCAGGCCGTAATGTCTACATGTGCCGTCCGACAGGGGGTTCCCATTCCAGGAATTTTGTAAAATGGAATGGAACCGTTTCTCTGGTGAAAAACAGTACCAACCTCAGTCCGTCTGAAAAGTAGATGTCCCCTGTCAGGTTGTGGAGCGGATGCTGTTTTGTCCCATGGGGGGCTCCTTTCACAAAGGCCAGTGCCTTCAGGTGATTTGAGAAAAGCATGTCTATCCCGAAGGAATTTCTGACCTCGTCCACGTCCGGATCTATCTTGTGGGTAACCAGGAACGGAGACAGAAAAGTGAATCTTACTCCCACGTCCCTGCTGATGGTGCCGACCCAGACCGGCTTGCCCCTGTAGCGGAGTTCCGTGATCCAAAGCCTCAGGTGGTTTCTCTGGTTGATGGTTTCCCTGGCCTTCTGGAGGGCTATGTCCTGGGGACGATTGAATAAAAAGAGAGGGCTAATCGGTGAATGAAGGTAGGTGGTGCCAAACATGAAGGATTTCACCATCCTGAGTACGGAATCGGTTTCCGTCTTTTCCGTCATGTGCCAGTGCCTGGTCACCAAGGCCGGGAACAAGTCTTCGGCCGTACCTATAAGCATCAGGTTTACAGGGTCTCCCGTCCCCTCGGCCTGCTTGTCCGTGGTGATGGCAGGAAGGTGTTCGAGTTTCTTTCTAAGGTGCTCTTCGTCGGTCATGTTCTCCATCTCATCACTGGAATGGAGTTTTTCAATGTCAAAAAGGGTGGGCGCCCCGACATCCAGCTCAAAGAAAAAGATAAAGTGCTTGTTCTGACCGTAAGTGGCAAGCTCCAGGTCCAGTTGCCTCTGGCATTCATCCCTGTTTATGAACAGGAAACCCTGTGTGGTTGAACGGGCAGGTACCGGGTTGGAGAAAGAAAGCTCCTTGAATCTTTCCACGATCCTGTCGTTTAAAAAGGGGTGGAAGATACTTCGTTGCATGTATGCCACTTCGTAAGCAGAAAAATAATCCGGATCGACAGCTGATTTCAGAACGAAGAAGACCTTGTCAGAATCGTTTTTCACCCGGATCCATACCGCCTGGATATTCTTTTTTGCCAGGTCGACTCCAAAGAGATCGTTGCCCTCTTCCTCCGTGAGGATCGAGACACTTACGGTAACATTACCGTCCCTCTGGGTTTTTATCCCGTTACTGAAATCCACCCGTTCCAGAGGGACGGGATGATATCCTGTGCAGCTGCAAAGCAGGATCAGCAGGGTTGCCAGGATGGCGGGATGAAGTCCCTTTGGTTTTAGTGCCCCGGACACGACGGACAAGATGTTTCCTGGAGTAGACACGGTTGTTGTGCCTATTTTTTCAGGGAAATGGCCGGATTCCATTCCAGCCAGTCATCGTCTGCCTTTTCATGGAGCACGAAATGGTGTCCCGGGTAAACCCTTGTCCCCATGTCCTCGCCCTCGGGCGTTGCAAAGGCAATGCCTCCGGCCAGTATGGCCTCAATGGTTTCGGTCTTTACGTCTATGCCGGAAAACAGGCCGGCGTCCACCCGGATGCCGCTGGCGTTCCAGAATTTGGTGTTGGATCTTACCAGCGGGGTGTAGGGCTCCTCTATGTTGACGTGCACCCAGACCTTCCTGGCATCCGGTGCGAGTTCATAGCCGGTTATCCTGCCTACCCGGACCCTTCGGTAATAGACAGGGCAGCCTTTTTTCAGGGAGCCAAGGCTGTTTGCTTCCGTGATGATGTTCAGTCCGGATTTTACCAGGGAAACGGCAGGCGGGGCGGCAAGGCCCATTATGTCCGTACAGGTGCTGCCAGGCCCTGCCTGGACCGTGATATAAGGGCCGGTAACAGCGGTTTCCAGATTCCTGATCCCTGCCAGGCTGAACTGAGGGCGTACCACCCATACCTTTGAGCCGGTGGTGAAGAGGGATGCTGCGGATTTTCTGACAAGGCCCTTGACCAGTATGGACTGCATGCCGTTTTCAAATACAACATCCTTTACGTAACCGATTTCAACACCCTGGTTTCTTATCTTGGCATTGACATCCACCTTTATGCCAGGCGGGAAGTGAATGTTAACTTGAAGGTAATCCTCGGCAAGGGCATCTTCCATGTCCTTGTAGAGCCTGAAAATTTGTCCCCTTTTCACCTTGTTCCCGGGACTTCTTTTTTCCGGATTCATGAAGGCTACAGAACCCATCATTATTGCGGCAAGGGGAGGGGCCTGGACATCCAGGCCGGTCCTGATGCTTCCCCTGATCTTAACCCCGCTTGATAGATAGAATCGGGAGGAACTTCTTACGAATTCCTGGTATTTCTTTTCCACGTAGGCAGTGACCCTGATCTTGTCACGCTTGGTGTTCAGGGATATGCCTGTAACCTCTCCAACCTTGACATCCTTGTAGTACACGGGGCTGCCCTCGGAGATGGACACGGGGTCAGCAGTTTCGAGCTTTACCGTAATGCCCGGGGGCTTTAATCCCGGGGAGTGCTTCAGGGCGTCCTGGAAATTCTTGTACAGCTTGAAACGATGTCCAGGTTTTGCGGGTTTCAGTTTTTTGCCATAGAGGTGGTGTGGATAGTCGAATGCTATTCCGCCTGCGAGAATGGCCCCTATGGCATCGGTCTTCAGGTTTACCTCAGCCGGAGTAACCTTGAGGTTCAGGCCGCTATAGTTCCAGAAGACGCACTTCTGGTTCATGAGCCGCACGTACTTGTCATATATTATGAAAACGAGATCCACGCTGTTATCATTATTGAGCTTGTAACTTGCCACTTCTCCAACCTGGATGTGCTTGAACCGGATAGGAGCCCCGGGTTCAAGAGAACTCAGGTCTGCGGCCTCAAGCCTGTAAAACTTTCCGGTCTTGAGAATTTCCTTGGAGTGGCTTCCCTGGACCACGAATTCATAGCAGGGTTCTCCCTTGCCGGGAACAAAAGTGATGTAGGCCCCCGAAACCAGGGCGCCTATATTCTTGATGCCACTCGTCCCCACCTTGGGCCTTATTACCCAGAACCTGGTTTCCGTCCTGAGTATCGGTTGTGCCATTGGGTCCATCAGAAGCTCTGCCGTAACCTTGTACTTCCTGTCATTCCGATTGAGAATGATCTTCTTGATCCTGCCAACCTCTATGCCCCGGTAGATGACCTTGGTTAGGCCTTCCACCATGTCTTCTCCTGTTTCCATCTTGAGCCAGACCTTTATGCCGTATTCTGCCGCCTCATAGTCGTCGTAGAGCTTGAAGGTGTGGCCGTTTTCAGCAGGAGGCTGGTCCATGAGGGATTCGGGGGTATAGAAACTTATTCCCCCGCTGATCAGGGTGCTAAGGGACTCCATGTGAAACTTGATGCCGCTGAGTCCTCCCGACAGGGTGATACCACTGGCATTCCAGAACCTGGAGCCGGGCTTTACCAGGTTCCTGTATTCCGGTTCTATGTAGGCATTTATGACAATCCCCTTGTTGCCGTTCATTTTATAGTCCTGGACCGATCCCACCTGGATATCCCTGTAGTAGATATAGGAACCTTTCTGAATGGAGTTGAGGGCGTCGGTCTTGAGCCTGATGTGCAGGCCGGGGGCCGAGTCCGGAACTGGTGGCGGTTCGTCAAGGCCCTGGAATTCCAGGCATTTCACCTTGGAGACACCTGGTTGCACTGCAATGTACGAACCGGATAAGAGGGTTTCCAGGCCGCTGATGCGCCCGGCGGTGATCTCCGGCCTTACAATCCAGAACTTGACGTCCTCCACCAGGCTGTCCTTGGTCTCGGGGCTCATGGCCAGGATGGCCGAAACAGAGTCAAATCCTTTGTCTACCCGGATATCCTTTACGCGGCCTACGGGAATGCCCTTGTACATCACCTTTGTCTTGCCTGCGGTCAAGCCCTCGGCGCTGTGAAAATGCACGATGACTTCCACCGGTCTTTCAGTGATCCCCTTGTAAAGAAGCCACATCCCGATGGCCAGCGCCACGACCGGGAGTATCCAGATGGGAGAAATGCCTTTTTTTTTCTTTTTTACTGGTTTTTCCATTATTCGTTCTGTCCCTCTGTATTATCCGCCGGGATGCAAGCATCCCATATGAGTCTGGTGTCAAATGTTATGGCAGCAAGCATGGTAGAGATCACCACGCCGCAAAAATATGTTGCCGCAGAAGCAGCTGAGATGGTGGAAAAGAAGCCGAAATTGACCAGCACGGTCAGCAGGGCGATGACAAAGATATCCAGCATGGACCACCTGCCGATGAACTCTATGAAACGGAACATCATGGTCTTGTGCCTGAGCCAGGATTCCCACCTGAAATGAATAGATAAGAGTATCAGCATGATCCCGACGATCTTGAATACGGGAACCAGGATGCTGGCAGTGAGTATCACTATTCCTATGCCATAGGATCCTTCCTTGAAGAAATAGATTATGCCGTCCATGATGGTGGAGTAATCCTGGGCTCCCATGTAGTCCACCTGCATGATAGGCAGAAAATTGGCTGGAAACAGCAGAATAAGCGATGTAATGACCAGTGCCCAGGTATAGGTCATGCTTTCGGGTTTTCGAAGGTGCACCTCTGCACAGCACCTCGGACATTTAACCGGACGGCCGTCCTCGGGGTACGGGATCACCTTGTGGCAATCATGGCAGACCATGAGACCGGCCTCTTTGCCTGTAAGGGGACGGGCGGCATCAGCACGGCAGGAGATTGTATCCGGGCCAGGGGTCACGATCCTGCTCCGGTACCGGCAGCGACATCGGCCGGGGCCATAACTTCGCTGGTGCATGGGTTTTTACCCTGCCTTCTTTCCCGTTCCATGGCCTGGCGGTCTATGAGTTTCCAGAAGCGGTTCTTGTCCAGTACTGCTGCCGAACCCAGGGTCGCGGTCAAAAGGCCGATGAAGCAGTAAAAACCCACATCGTATTCCACGTGCGCCATGTGGAGCATCTTGATGATGGTTACCAGTATTCCTATCATGTAGACCTCCAGCATCCCCCATTCATCAAGGTGCTGGTAATACCTGAACATCACAGCTGTCTTCCTGGTGGCACGCCCTGTATGAATGATGCCTGCAACGGCAAACAGCATTACCAGCTTTATCAGCGGGATGAATATTGCCGTAAGAAAGACGGAAATGCCCGTAAAATAAAAGTGCGTGTCCATGAGCGCCATGAAGCTGTCGGCTATGCTCCCCCTGCTTTCAAGCCCTGCGGCGTCAAAGGTGAGAAGGGGCAGGAATATTGCCGGTGCATATAAAAGTAGGCCCGTGGACGTAAGGGCAAGGACCTTTTCCACGGAATGTCTCTTGGGAGCATCCAGCACTGCGCCGCAACGGGGGCACAGCAGTTTTTCACCTTCGCTGGCGGTTGCGGGCTCCAGCAACAGATCGCACTCTGGGCAGAGCATGATTTCCTTTCTCATCGTGGTTCTTTGATAATCATTAATTCTTTTAAGACGACGGTTTTACAAAAAAAGAAGGGAAGTGTTCTTTCATTTTCCTTCAGGGCCTGGACTGCTTTTCGACCCGGATTTTCTTCCAAAAAGTCTGAAATTTGCCAGTATAGCAAGCAAAATGGTTCAGATCAAACCAATTCTCCAGGGGGCAATTATGGCCGTGTCCGGTCCGGGTAAAAAGTAACATTTTATCCTCAATACTTAATGCAACTTCTATTGACATATAAAATATTTTAGTACAACATTATCTTCCTTGAATGAAGGAGGGGCTAACATGGATGTGGCAATGGTTTTGTGCCAGGACAACCCTGAGATCATGTGGAACTGTTTCAGGCTTGGCAACATGATGCTGGAAGGCATGGAGGAGGTGACCATATTCCTGAATGGTCCTTCTGTCCGGTACCGGGGACTTTCTTCGGAGAAATTTCCCCTTCTCGATCTGGCAAAGATATTCACCCTTTCGGAAGGCACGCTCCTGGCCTGAGGCAAGTGTCTAGACCTTCACGGAGTGGAGGACGGTTTCCATAAAAGGGCGACCCAGAAAGACCTTTACCAGCTGGT
>CAYZJS010000083.1:0-20230 GCA_964478865.1 uncultured Thermodesulfatator sp. | reverse complement strand
GGTTATGAGCATCATTACCCTGAAAAGCCCGTCCCAGAAATGGATCACCGTTTGAATGGACAGTTCACCCTGAAGTTTCAGGAGCGCAAGCCCGGAGATGATCCCGAAGAATATTATTCCAAGCATCTGTCCTTCGGCAGCGGCCCTGAATATATTGGCCGGGATCATCCTCAAAAAGACATGCGCCAGATCGGCGCTTCCGTGATTGCTGATTTTTTCTACCACGTCCTGGGGCAGGGCGCCCAGGCCAAGACTGTTTCCCACAGGCAGTCCACCCGTGAGGCCCGGCTCTATCAATTGAACCAGGAACAGTCCTGCCAGGATGGCCATGAGGCTTGTGACCATGTAGTAGACAACGGTGAAAGCTCCAAGCCGCCCCAGCTCCTCTCCGCTTTTCATGCCCGTTACCCCGGTGATGATGGAAGAAAGGATAAGCGGGACTATGATCATTTTAAGTGCGTTTATAAAGGCGGTTCCCAGGAATCCGTAGACAGACGTGAGGAGGATGCCTGAAACAGAGGCATTGGGGCCCAGAAAGATTCCGCAAGCCGCACCTGCCGCCATGGAGACGGCTATCTGGACGTGAAGGGGCGGAAGCCTCCTGTAAAGCTTGGACTGCTGCTTCATTCAGATTATCCCGTGCAACGATTTGCCCCTTGATGCCAGCCCATCCACCCGTTTTGAAACCTGCGGGTCTTCCGTAAGGGGAGGGGCATGGTGGGGCTTAAGGCGGGCGTCGATTACAAGTATGTTACCACATCCCCAATGCTTGTGATCACAGAAACTTTCGGTGCCGTGGATATCGTGGAAGTAGAAGGCAGGCAGATTATCCATTTCCCCCTCGTCATCGGTTACAATGGGAGACCACCGTGCCTGCCCTGCTTAGGTTCTTTTCTGTGCCACAAGAGCATGATTTGCCTTCAGCCTGTTTCTTTATAACAGGATGTTATGTCAAAGATATTGATAATGTTCATGGCTGCACTTCGGGGAAAGTCTCCATGTCCAGCCCCTTGGCTGCCTTCCATAGTTGCCTGTCATAGGTTGCAAGGCAAACCTTCTGGCCGAGAAGTTCCTGCCAAAAGAAGGCGGATGCCAGGTGCGTAGCATCATAACCCCTGAGACCATGGTCCCAGGCAACGGAAGCCGCTCTGGCAATAAGGGGCTCGCTCAGCCGGATATGGGCCATAAGGTTCCATTCTGAGCGGAAACGGCTCAAGACGGCTGAAGCATCGGCCCTGCTCAAGGCACCCGTCCTCTCTGACTTTGCCAATGCAGCGGCCATTTCCACAAAGGTAATGCTGGATGTTCCCGCAAGGAGTTCATCCTTGAAAAGCTCCGCCATTTCATCCGAGCCCAGCTCCTGGACGTAACGCTTTACAAGGGCGCTGGTATCCAGATATACGATCACCTTCTGTCCTCAACTACAATATCGGAAATCCTTATGGCCCCCTTGGTCTTTACCATAGGTTTTGATGGTCCGAGTTTCTTGCCCATCCAGGTGATTAGGCCGCTTTTTGCCGCCTCTTCCATCCGTTCCTCCGCGGTCATGCCCAGTGGGATGATCCGGCCAATCGGTCGCCCCCTGTCTGTAATCTCCACGGTACGGTTTGCTTTGGTAAAGCGAAGGTAGTGGCTCAAACGGTTTTTAAGCTCCCGTATGCTTACCCGTACTGGCTCCATGATATGTCTCCTCGTCTGGTAAACCGGTTTATGTCGTGTGGAACCGGTTTGAAAATTTTAATCATATTATAGCACGTTGTAGCCACTCGGAATATGTCAATGAAAATGAGACACCTATATTACGATGCCGAAGGCATACAGAGTTTTATTCCTGCCCGGTCGGGTATGAATAAATGAATTTGTCCATGTAAGTCCATGCATGTCCATGGCTGATTCGAAGTTTTTTTAAGCAAGTTATACAACTCCGAAAGTTGAACTGTATTTTTACAATAGTTGCCTTCTTTTTCCAATGACAGCGTACCTTCCTTCATGCCTTTCAGTCCTGCGTGCTCTCACCGGTCAGGCAAAATGCGTGGCGCAAAAACCATGAGGACGTGGCAGGGAACTCCTGTTATTCCATTCAGATTATCCCGTGCAACGATTTGCCCCTTGATGCCAGCTCATCCACCCGTTTTGAAACCTGCGGGTCTTCCGTAAGGGGAGGGGCATGGTGGGGCTTAAGGCGGGCGTCGATTACAAGTATGTTACCACATCCCCAATGCTTGTGATCACAGAAACTTTCGGTGCCGTGGATATCGTGGGACGGGTTCGACCTTGTAAAGGTTACCCAGAGAAAATTTGCAAGATTCCGGGCCGTGAAACGGGAATCATCTGCCAGCACAAACAGGGGCAGGTTGTCCGTCTTGATCCTGTCCTTTAGATGAGCCGATAGCAGGTCCAGTCTAAGTCGTTCTTCCTTGTAGGAAGTAAAGGCCGGCCCATTGATAACCATGACCCCGGGCATGGCCATGACAGGCCCTGAAAAGCCATCGGGCAGGGAGAAATCCGGTGGCAGCCTTTTGGCAAGTTTCCTCTTTCTTTCCCCTGCAGCCGCTATTACCACCTTTGACCCGTGGTTCAGGCCCGTTCCCGAATAATCAAGGGTGTCCATGGTGGTCCTGGTTTGGAAATGAAGGTCCCTTGACCAGTCCACCCTTTCAAGGACGTGGACAAGAAATTCATCCACCCTGTTGATATCAAGGTATGGGTTGTCTTCTCTGGCAGCAATAAACAGGTACTTTGCCAGGGAACACTGGCCGAAGCCCAGAAGGGCATTTGCAATGGTAAGAAGCTCCATGGGCTCTCGCTTTCTGTAGGGCACGTACCTTTCACTTCCAAGTGCGAGAAGCAGCGGATGGACTCCTGCCTCGTCCACGGCGTGGATGGCATGAAGCCCGGGTATCTCGGTGGGTACGACCGGCGCGGTAATTTCGTGAATGAGCCTTCCGAAAACGGTGTCTTCCTGGGGAGGGCGTCCCACCGTGGTAAACGGCCAGATTGCCCCCTTTTTGTGATAGACCCCGTGGACTTTCAGGAATGGAAACTCGTGAACAAGACTGTAATATCCGAGATGATCTCCGAACGGGCCTTCGGGAAGTGTCCTTTCTGGGTCCACCGTGCCGGTGATACAGAAATCCGCATCAGCCGAAATGCAAAATCCGTCCCTGTATGTGTAGCGGAACCTTCTGCCTCCAAGCATGCCGCCAAACATGAGTTCTGAAATTCCCTCGGGAAGAGGCATTACCGCTGCAACAGTATGGGACGGGGGGCCACCCACGAAGATGCTGACCTTTAGAGGGATCCCCATTTCAAGGGCCCTGGAGTGGTGGACCCCAATGCCCCGGTGGATCTGGTAATGGAGGCCGGCTTCCATATCCGGCCTGTAGCGGTTTCCCGATATCTGTATCCTGTACATCCCGAGGTTTGAATTCATGACCCCTGGCCTTGAGGGATCCTCGGAATAGACCTGGGGCAGGGTAATGAATGCCCCTCCGTCATCGGGCCAGCTTTTTATCTGGGGAAGGGCGGTCAACCTGGTGCAGTTTTCAAGGACCGGTGCATTTTTTACCTTTCTGGGCAGGCATGTCAGGGCAGTTCGCGGAAGGTTCAGGAGCCTGGCAAGTCCCTTTTTGCCCCGGATTTCGGAAAGGGCGTCTGCCTTGAACCGCATGAAGGATTTAACCCGCTCAAGGGTATCCCTGAAAATGAATTCACACCGCTCCATGGTTCCAAACAGGTTGCATACGGCAGGAAATGCGCAGCCCCTGACATTTTCAAAGAATATGGCAGGGGCTCCGGCTGCATAGGCCCTGCGCTGGATTTCCGCCATTTCCAGCCAGGGCGACACCTCTTCCGGAACCTTGACAAGATGGCCATGTCTTTCAAGGTCGCGGATGCATTCTGAAAGGCTCTTGTATCCCATTTCAGTCTCCTGTCAGGCACAGAGTTGCGGGGCAGGTCTCACGGCAATACGTCAGGGGCATCTGTTTGACTGAACGCCTGGCCAAGGCTATCATGACCAGTTGTCACTTCCAAAGACATGATACCAGATCTGAAGGGAATTTTTATGAATTTAGCAAAAATGTTGGTGTTTGTTTCCGTTGTCATTTTTTCCGTTTCCATGTTTACATTTTATGCCGATTATTCGGCAGATGCACGTGCACGGGGAGGGGGGCGTTCCTTTGGAAGCTCCAGGAGCTTCAGCAGCTCCAGGTCTGCCACACGTCCTTTTGCCAGGCAGCCTTCCAGAACGGCCAGAAGGCCCGGCGGCAACAGTTTTCTCCGGGGACTGGGCGGCGGCCTCCTCGGCGGTTTTCTCGGCTCCCTGCTGTTTGGCAGTCTGGTGCATGCGGGCGGAGGGATCGGCGGAACTGGCATAGGGCTTTTCCAGCTTCTGATCATAGGCGGAATAGGCTATTTTCTCTACAAAAGGTTCTTTTCCAGGCCCGGAAGCAGGAACAGGGGCCCGGACAGCCGCCAGTATCCCGGGCCGTCTGGTTACACGCCGCCTCCTCCGCCAGGTTCCAGCCGGTCAGCAGGGATAGATGCTCCGCCTCCAGGAGGCGGCCCCACACAGTTCAGGGAACAGGCCGGGCATATGTCCATAAACCAGGACGAGATAAAGGAGCTGGCACAGGACATCTTTTTCAGGGTCCAGGCTGCATGGATGCGCAGGGACATTGATGCAATCAGGGACCTTCTTGGGCCGGAACTTTTGGACCAGTACCAGAGGGAGTTCCAGGATATGAAGGCCAGGGGCATAGTGAACCGCCTGGAAAATATCGCTGTCAGAAACGTGGAGATAGTGGAGCAGGGCCGGGAGGCCGGCTTTGAATTCGTGAAGGTGCGGTTTAATGCAAATCTCCTGGATTATTCGGTTGATGAAGCCACCGGAAGGGTCGTGGAGGGAAGCGACCGTGAACCGGTCAAGTTCCAGGAGATATGGACCCTGGCGAGGCCGGAGGGAACGGCAGGCTGGAAACTTTACGCCGTGGAGGAGGTTTAAGCAGAAGCAGCTGCGGCCAGGCCGGTGCCAGGGCCACCTTGGTATTTCACGGGACAAGGTGCCTTATATGGTAGACCTGCTTGAATACCTGGGCAGGGACATGGCTTTGCCAGTGGCCGGTGAGCCGGGCAACTGCCCAGAAGACAAGCAGTACTGCCAGGCACCCTGCCGGGATAAGCCAAAGGGGTGCCTTTTTCTCCAGTGGAAGGCCCGGGACGAGGCAGTCCTTTTCCGGGCAGTTTGACACGCACTCCATGCAGCCTATGCATTCTGTTGTGCGTACCGTTTTCCTGGCGGTGATCTTTATGGAAGAGGGACAGGCCCTTTCGCATCTTTTGCAACCCGTGCACGAGTCTCTATCCCGCCTGATCTGGATGGGGCCTGCCATGGCGATGATTCCCAGCAGTGCTCCGTACGGGCACAGGTAGCGGCACCAGAAATTCCTTAGGAAAAAGGAGATTAAAACAAGTCCGGATATCATCATGGCGGAGGTCATGGAGGGGAAGAGGAAAAACTGCAGCATCTCCGCATCTGCCGCAATGTTGTATGGAGAGGTCATGAATGCCTCGATCTGGTCCGGGGCCATCTTCAAAAATATGAAGTAGACAAAGAATCCCAGAAGCAGGTATTTCAGGCCAAGCAGCGGGATGTCCATCCATGCCGGCAGCCTGAAAAGCACACCGGCCTTTCTTGAGAGCTTTTCCACCAGGTTCGAAACAGCACCCACCGGGCAGATCCATCCGCAGAAACCCTTCCTGAACAGGAGGGACATGGCAAGGATTGCAAGCAGTATGGTAAGCCCTGCGGGGTGAACGGGATCGAAATTTCCCGTTTGCAGGAGATGCTTCAGCCCCACAAGTGCGCTAATGGGGAGGAATGCCTCCACAGCCGGAGGTCTTTGTACAAAATGGGTGCTCTGGCCAGAAGCCCATTCAAAGAAGCAGAAAAACTGCCATCCCGTCCACAGGCAGAAGATGAGAAAGGCCGTTTGAACCGTGTTCCTTGCCTGGGATAGCCTCGCAGAGAATATTTCCTGGATATCGTTTTTCATAAGGGGAGCATTTTAACCCTTTCGCTCGGGGAATTCCTTGATTTAAGTCAGCTCAAGTTGCGGTTTGGCTATACTGCTTTTCCGGAATATGTTATATAAGCTTAAATATCCCCCCATGAAGGAGAAGGTACTATGTCGTATCAACCAAGGATCATTTTTTTCGTTTTCGCCATCATGTTTTCCATGCTGGCCCCTGCCGCAGGTGCAGGTGACGACCGTCCCCAGGTAGACCCTGAGGCAGACAAGGTGCTCAGGCAGATGAGTGATTTCATGAAGGCCCAGAAGCACTTCGTGATCCGGGCAGAGACATCCTACGAGTCGCTGCTGGATTCAGGGCAGAAGCTGACCTACATGAACCAGGTGGAGGTCTATCTCAAGCGCCCTGACAGATTGTACGTCGAAAGGACGGGCATGATCAGGAACCAGGAGATTTTCTACGATGGTTCCTCCCTGACACTTTACAGCAGAAACAGGAACATGTACGCCACTGCTAAGGTGCCGCAGACCATTGACGAAATGCTGGACTATGCCACGGATGTACTGAACCTGGCAGCGCCCGGCGGGGACCTTTTCTATTCAGATATATATGAAGGCCTCATGTCTGATGTTATCTCCGGAATGTACGTGGGTAAGAACAAGATCAACGGTGTGCTCTGCCACCACCTGGCGTACCGGGGAAGTGAGGTGGACTGGCAGCTCTGGGTGGAGGCCGGAGACCGGCCCATTCCGAGAAAATACATCATCACCTCGAAGTGGATGACAGGTGCGCCTGAGTACAGCCTTACCATCTATGAATGGGACAGCGAAAAGGTCATCCCGGAAGACCGTTTCCATTTCAAGGCCCCGGAAGGCGCAACCAGGATCAGGTTTCTTTCAGACCAAGAGGTTAAAACCGTTAAGAAGAAGTTAAAGGAGCTCCAGAAATGAAATATCTCGTTATCCTTATATCGTCAGTGGCCGTATTCTGCGGGGCCTTTTTTCTTGACAGCATCGATTTCAGCCTGAACCAGCCGGTGATCATGAGCCAGGCCAAGGCCTATTACGGAACCGGCAGGCGCATTGCCAGGCGTACTGCCAGGAGGACGGCAAGGCGCGTGGCCAGGCGTCACAACTATTACCGCGGCGGGGCAGTCTATGGTGCCCCGGTGGCTGCTGCGGCCGGACTTGCCATAGGGGCCACGGTGGTTTCTCTTCCCTCTGCCTGCACCAGCGTGGTTGTTAATGGCGTCACCTATTACAACTGCGGAGGGACCTACTACCAGCCGGCATACGATGGGCCCAACCTGGTCTACGTGGTTGTCCAGCCTCCCATGTAGGAGGATCTTTTTGTACCAGCTGAAATAGGCAGCCCGGAGGGTTCCGGCTCCGGCTGCCTGCCCCCACTAGCCTGAATGCCTTTCTGTTTCAGGGCTCTGGTATCTGCTTTCCATCCTTCCTGCACAGGCGGTCATCCCTTTCCCGCATGAGCCAGTAAACAACGCCCAGGGCCAGGAGCACTGCGGCAAGGGAAAAGATGGCGATTGGAGGCGTGGCCTTCAGGTCTAGGATGATCATCTTCCTGCTGATGGCGAGTATTGCGATCAGAAGCACCGTCTTTACCTGGACGATGCTTTCCTGGTCCACGATTACCTTTACGATGGAGTGCTTGAACTCCAGAGCAATCAGGACGATCATGATCATGCCGAAAAGCGCCTTGAAGGACTTGTGTTCCAGTGGGTCGATGCCGCGTTCCAGTAACAGGGAGAATATGTGGTATCCCAGCTTGTAGGTGGCACATATGATTATGAGTGCCACGAAGAAAGAAAGGATCAGGCAGATGATCTTTTCAAAACGTTCATAAAAGCTGAGGAGTTTCCATTCTTCTGAAAAGTTCATGTCTTCACTCCATGGGTATTTCGCCTGTCAGTTTTTTAGAAAAATTCTGTTCCGGCCAGGTACTCCCTGAATGCTCGTAGCAACGCAAAGCCGGATTCCCTAAGCAGGTGTGCGAATTTTCCGGTCTCCACGACCCTCCCCTTGTCCATCAGGATGATCATTTCGCATAGGCTGGAGACCTCAAAGGGATCATGGCTTACCAGCACGGTGGTGATTTCAGTGTTTTCGGTAAGCGTCTTTATCTTGTTGATGATACTGTATTTAATTTCTATGTCCAGCCCGCTGAATGGTTCATCCAGCAAAAGATACGAGGGGCGCGTGGCAAGCGCCCTGGCCAGGGCGAGCCTTTGCTGCTCCCCTCCAGACATCTGGGACGGATACCTGTTGGAGAGGTGGGATATCCCGCACATGGAAAGGCTCTCCTTGGCCCGTGCCTTAACGTCCTTAGCCCTTCCAAGGCCGATGGTGACATTTTCAAGGGCCGTGAGGTTTGGCCACAGCGCAAGGTCTTGAAATACCATGGAGATCCGCCTTTTCCTGGCAGGCACCTTGATCCGGCCAGCCCTGGAAAGGAGCCGGCCGTCAAGGAGGATTTCCCCGTTGTCAGGTGGTTCAAGTCCTGCAACAAGTCTTAAAAGCGTGGATTTTCCGCTCCCGGAAGCCCCGAGAATCCCCCACCTTTTTCCAGGAGTTATTCTGCAAGAGATGCCTCCAAGTACCGCCTTTCCTCCGTAGCCCAGGGAGACGTTTTTCAGCACAAAGCCTATGCCGGTTTCCATGATTTCCCCTTGTTCCATACCGCTGATACCAGGAGGAGCAGCACGGATGCCAGTACAAGGTATAGCAGACAGAGCTGGGCAACCTGGTTTTCCGGGGCATTTGCCATGATGGTGAATATGGCAAGAGGCAGGTTTTGGGCACCCGGGGGATGAATGAGAAGGACTGTACCCGTGTCTGCTGCAGACAGCAGTAGTGTCAGCACGAAACCGGTAAGTACGAATACCGAGGCCAGAGGGGCGAGTATCCTCATGGCGAATCTTCCGAGGGAAATACCCTGTAATTCAGCTGCGAAAGGCCAGGACTGGGGCATTGATCCAAAGAACCTTGCGGCCAGCACCGCAGGCACCGGAAACAAATGGACACCCTGCGCCAGGCATACCGCCAGGGGGCTTCTGAACATGAAATCCGTCCAGGCAGGTGAGCGGGCACCTGCATATACAAATCCAAGGGCCGTAAGGGATGCCGGCATGGAAAAGATGAGCAGGAGGCTTACTGTTCCCAGAAACCTGGCGGCAGGAAATCTGCCCATGAAAAATGCCATGGTGAAGCCGAGGACGGTTGCAACCGCGGCAGAACCTGCTGCATAGAAAAGGGTGTAGGGAAGTGTCCTGGAAAGTGTGCCAACCATTGCCGGGACGTCCGGCCATGCAATGGCGGGGATCAGCAGCCCGCATGCAGGAAACACCACCAGGAGCAGGCAGCAGGTCCCGCTGTAGAGCGTGGCCAGAAATGACATCCTTTTGTGAAAGACAGGTTCGACGGCCCTGGAAGAAGGGGAAAGAAGCTCCATGGATCTTGTGCCTGCAGCGGCCAGGACCAGGATGGCGATGAACAGGGTGGAAACAGAAAGCAGCAGGCATTGGGCGGCAGCAAGCCTCATATCGTAGAGCGCGGAAAAACTCACCAGGATTTCCGAGACGGCGGTCTTTATTCCAAGGCCCATGGCAGGCCCCGGACTTGAAAGCATGAGAAAGCCTCCAAGACAGGATGCAACGGCAGCCGGAGGAAGGGAAAATCTCGTTGCAAGCATGAAAAGGCGGCCTTCACCCGAGGCCATCCTTGCGGCGTCGCACTGGCTGGAGGTAAGCCCTGAGCATATGGCCACGGTGGATGCTGTAACCAGGGGAAAGGTTACCATGACTGTAACCAGGATGAATGCAGGAGGGCCGTGGAGGGGCAGATATCCAAGTGCCGGTACTGTGGCCAGGTTGTTGATGCCTACCGACCAGAGCAGGGGAGGCACCATGATGGGAAGGAGAAAGAGGAACATGAAAAGTTTCCTGCCGGGGAATTCATAGAGGCTGTAGAATACACCTGCAAAAAGGCCCAGACACAGTGCCATAGCTGCCCCTGAAAGGCTCAGCACAAGGCTCTTTAAAAGCAGCGGGAGGAATCCTTGGAATTTTGAAAACAGATCCGTGGGGGCCTGTCCTGTGGCTGCAAGAACCAGTGGGAGGGCTGGCAGAAAAGATATAATGACAATGCAAACAAGGCCAAACAGGCGCCACCGCCCGGGCCTTTCGAGTATCAGGGGAGACAGGCTCATGAATTCCTGTCAGTCCACTCCTTGAGGAAACCGTTCATGATCTCTTCCAGCGTGTGAGCAAGCTCCGGGTAGTTTACGTCCATGGTCCTGATTTTTTCTATTGGAGGGAAAAGGGCAGGGCCTTTTATGCCAGGCCGAAGGGGGATCTGTGCCGCACTGCTTTCAGCCAGCATCTTTTCCGTTTCAGGGCCAAGGAGATAGTCTATGAATTTTTTGGCCTGTTCATGGTGGGGGGCGCCCCTGATGAGAACGGCGCAGTTTGGAATCAGCAGGGTTCCCATGCCGTTCTGGTCCGGAAATACAAAGCCCAGCGCTTTTCCCTGGGAGACGGCCACGCTAACATCGTCTGAATCCGTAAGGCCTATGAGGCATGTGCCCTTTGCAACACTGTTTTTTACATCCCCGTTGGAGGCCAGAAGCCTGCCTCCATTTGCGGAAAAATCCTGGAAGAATCTTTCCGCTCCCTGCCTGCCCAGTACCTGGAAGAGTGCTGCAGCGTGCATGGATGTGGTGCCAAAGAGCGGATTTGCCATGCAGGCCATGCCTTTAAATCTCTCATCCGCGAGATCCAGCACGGAAAGAGGCCTCTTTTCGGGAGGGATCTTTTCGCTGTTGTAGATGAGCATCCGTGCCCTGGTGGAAAAACTGGTCCAGTATCCCTGCGGATCTGAAAATTTGTCAGGCAGCCCTTTGCCGGCAGGGGACCTGTATGGGGCAGATACGCCCTTTTCCTTCAAAATGGCGGCCCTTACAGGGTCTCCGCTCCAGAACACGTCGGCCACCGGCCTGTCCTTTTCGGCAATGAGCCTGTTAAGGAGACCGGTGCTCTTGGTTTCCTCCGTGTCTGTAACAAGTTTGACACGGATGCCTGTCAGTTTTTCAAACCTGGCAGCCACCGGCCTTGCAAAAATGTCATCCACAGAAGTGTAGACCACCACCTCCTGTTTCTGTTCCTGCCTGCCGCAGGATGCAAGGCAAAAGAACAATGACATGCATGCCATAAGCATGCATGCCCTGGCGATTTTGTAGATGTCCAACTCTGCTATTCCTCCATCCTGACTGAAAGATCATCAAATGAAGAGGCTGCATCTGCCTTGCTCCACATGCCGACTCCGCCCTCGTCTGGAAGGGTCGAGTCCTTCACCTCGATGAGTTTTTTCCCGTTCACCCAGCCGGTGATGCGGTCGTCATTGACGGCTATTTTTATGGTAAACCACTGTCCTTCCCTGATTCCCCTGACAGTGGCAGATCCGAGCATGATTCTGTTTCCGTCCTTCACGTAATAGATCCGGAAGTTGTCCTCCAGGGGGTTCATCCTTGCCACGTAATAGTTCATGCGGTCCTTTACCCGCCAGATGGGGCCGCCTCCCTGGTCGATCCTGCCGCTGTCAGCCCTTACCTTGACCTCAATGGAGCCGTCCCTGAACCTGATCTTTTCGGACCAGCAGATATTAAACTGGGAGCCCGACGGATCCTTGATCTCTGCAATTTTGAGCACGTTGGGCTTGGAGGGGGCATCCTTATCCTTTATTACCTTCCACACGGCATCATGCTTGGAGTAACGGGTGGTTTCCACCCTGAAGCCGGCAGGGAGGGCGGGATACTGGTCAAAATTAATGACTACGCTCCTGTTTTCACTGCCGTAAAGGTCTTGTTTCTCGGTGCACAGGCCTGGTGACTGGAAACCGGCAACCAGCAGGAATAGGAACCCACAGAAAAAATGGACCTTTCTGATTTCAAGAATCTTCATGTTTTTTCTCTCTTTCATTTTTTGGTTTTTTTTGACGTGAAGGGACGTTCAAAGAATAGCGTAGATTTACATAATTACCAAGTAATAAATTGGACCGTCTTTGTCCTGTAGCCAGGAATCCGGCAAGGAAGTAACTGAAGGAGATAAGGCCATGGAAGTGGACGTGAGAGCGGAAAGATTCTTTGAGGCTAATGGCATGCAGGGCTGCTGTGATCGTTTTGTTGAATGAATCTTGGGGAGAAGGGCAAGTGAGGCCTGAAAGGGCCCTGGAAACAGGAATCCGCCCTAACAGCTTCTAAGGCTTGCTTCGCTGAAACCCTCCAAAGCCGCTCGCTTGCGCTCGCTAAATGAAGGTTTCAGCCGCTTCGCTTCGCCCAAGAATCTGTAACGGGCTACTTCCAATGGTTTCCAAAACCCTTCCAGGCCACCCTTGCCAAAACAAACTGAAAGCGGGTTTATCCAGGATGAATATCCTGAGATGTTGTTACGCCGAGGTCTTTACTGGAAGGCCCTAAGGGTACCTCTAAAGATCTTGTTCAAGGGAGAGACGCATGAAGGAAATAACCGTGTTCCTGGTATTTCAAGGATTATTTTCCGCAAGCGACAAAGCCACTGTATAAGAGGGCAACTTGCCATGAAAATACATAAAAAATTGTTCTTTCATTCCCTGCGGTGCAGATACATGGCGCAGGAGCCTTGGGTACACCGAGGCAGGGGATGGCTTTGAGAGAGACGTTGGAAATAGGCCCTAGAGATTCTTGGGCTAAGCGGAGCCAAAGAAATCCAGTCCAGCCGAGCGAAGCGAGGGAATTTATGGATTTCGGCGGAGCAAGCCCATAGAAGCTCTTGGGCCTGCTTTCCTGTCTCCGAAAAGCCTCCCCTGCCGCATAATCTAGGGCTGCCTAAAACTACGGTTATTCTTCTGTCGGGCCTTTCAAAAATCTGATGCCGTAGATAATGGTTTCGGGATGGATGGAAAATGCCGGGGTCTTTTCCATGTACTGGAAATAGGAGGTCTTGAACTTTGCAACACATTCCGGTTCCTCTATCACGAGTATGAAAAAGAGGGCTGCTGCTACTGTCCAGCCTGCGGCCAGCAGGGCCTGGAATGTGGAAATCATGAGAGCGATTCCCAGGGGTATGAGCATGAGGCCAAGGTGCTGGGGGTGGCGCATCCTTGAGTAAATCCCCATTGTTACCAGCCGGTCCGGCCATATGGTGCGGCTTTGTGCGCTGTGACCGTGCCGTTTCAGGGTTTTCCCAGCTATGATATGAACCAGCAGGCCATATGCCATTACAAGCAGGCCAAGAATCTTAAATGCTCCAAAACTTTCTTCCACAGGCACGTGCCAGGGCCACAGTGCCACAAACCATACTGCGGGCCAGTAAATAAATTTCCATGCCTGGGAATTTTTTATCTTCATAGCTCTTGTGCAGGCAGTTCAACGATGTAAAAGTACCGGTCTGTCAGAAACCCGTTATTCTCGAGTTGTTTCTTGAAGTGAACCAGCTGCATGGCTGGCAGAAAATCGTCCTGAAGCCTTTGGGTTCCTATTCCTTTAAAGATGGCTGAATTTTCCAGGACCTTCGTGATTTCGCCGTGTTGCATGCCGGAGCCTTTTTGCCTTTGCAGGGATGTTTGGGCCTTCTGCTCTTAAAAGAGACAGGAGGCACCAATATGTCAAGTGACCAGGGTTACAAGTTTTTTCTGTATCCTGGTTTCAGGAAGGCAGAACAGGCACCATTTTAGCCTGCAAGTGCAGATCGTACCTCATCCACTGCAGCCTCAAGGGCCTTGGAGAGCCCTTCGGGCCTTGGACCACCCGCCTGTGCCATGTCCGGGCGGCCGCCCCCGCCCCCTCCGATATGTCTGGAGATGGCCTTTATGACATTTCCGGCATGGACCTTTTTTCCGGCGATGTCCTTGGTGGCCATGCCAAGGAGCAGGGCCTTGCCGTCCCTGGAAGAACCGAGAAACACTGCGCCTGAGCCGATCTTGTCTCTGAGCCTGTCACCTATGTCCCTTAGGGTGGACGCATCCATGTCAGGGATCACTGCTGTTACAACCCTGATGCCTCCTATCTCTTTGGCCCCGGAAACAAGCCGGTCCATGTCGGAAACGGCAGAGGAGGATATGGCCTTCTTAAGCTCTTTTTCAAGCTCCCTGACCCTCTTGTTCAGTCCGTCCAGGCGCTTGGCAACCGCATTTACCGGGCACTTGAGGGCCTCTGCAACCGCCAGGAATTCATCCTCCAGGGCCTGCACATGGTCAATGGCATGGGAGCCGGTAACAGCTTCTATCCTTCTTATGCCAGAAGCCACGCTGGATTCGGAGGTGATCTTGAAAAGGCCGATCTGGCCGGTACGGTTAAGGTGGGTGCCTCCGCAAAGTTCCATGCTGAAACCCGGTATGTTTACCACCCTGACGGTCTGGCCGTATTTTTCTCCAAATAGCGCCATGGCACCCCGCTCCATGGCTTCCTGCTGTGAGAGGACCTCAGTTTGTACAGGAAGGTCCGCCCGTACCTTTTCATTGACAAGGGCCTCGACCTGCTTGAGTTCTTCCCTTGAAACACTTGAAAGATGGGAAAAGTCGAAACGGAGCCTTTCGGGTTCCACCAGGGAACCAGCCTGGTTCACGTGGGCGCCCAGTATCTTTCTGAGAGCTGCATGCAAAAGATGCGTTGCAGTGTGGTTCCTGGCCGTATCGAGCCTCCTTCCCTCCTGGACGGAAAGCTGGACCTGGTCATCCAGGTCTATCCGGCCTTCTTCCACCTCGACCATGTGGATAATGAGGTCTCCTCTCTTCACGGTATCAAGGACCAGAGCTGTGCCATGCGGGCCCTTGATGGTCCCCCTGTCTCCTGCCTGTCCGCCGGATTCCGCATAGAAAGGGGTCTGCTCCACCACCAGTTCACCCTTCCAGCCCTTTTCCGCGCTCTGCACCTCCTGGCCCCTGCTTACAAGTGCCAGTACCCTGGAGGTGCCGAAGGTGGATTCGTAGCCGGTGAAGCGGGTTGCCTTGCCGGATTTCAGAAGGCTCCTGTAAATATCGGGAAGTTTTTCCGTGACTTCTTCCCTGGCAGCTCCCCTGGAACGCTCCTTCTGCTCCTGGCGTTTCCTTTCAAAACCGGAACGGTCATAGCTCAGGCCCTGCTCCTTGCATACGTCCCTCACCACGTCGATGGGAAGGCCGTAGGTGTCGTAGAGCTTGAAGACAAATTCTCCCTCTATGGTGCTGGAGCCCTTTTCCCTCATGCCCAGGATATAGTCCTCCAGCATCCTCATGCCGTGCTCCAGGGTTTCGGCAAACCGGCTTTCCTCATGCTCCAGGACCTCTCCTATGAATTCCCTGGCCTGAGCCAGCCCCTTGTATGCCTCCTGCATGTCTTCCACCACCTGAAAGGCGGTTTTTTTCATGAAAGGATCCTTGAGCCCGAGCACCCTGCCGTACCTGACAGCCCGGCGTATGATGCGCCGGAGCACGTAGCCACGGCCTTCGTTGGATGGGATTACACCATCAGCTATGAGAAACGCACTGGCCCTGGAGTGGTCTGCGATAACCCTCATGGCAACGTCTGTCACGTTTTCGCTGCCGTACTTCAGGCCCGAAAGCTCCTCTTGGACCCTCATGATGTTTTCAAAAAGATCGGTGTCGAAATTGTTGAGCTTTCCCTGGCAGACAGCAGCGATCCTTTCAAGCCCCATTCCGGTGTCGATGCAGGGCTCCGGAAGGGGTGTCATGGTACCGTCCTGGTCCCTGAAAAACTGCATGAAGACGAGGTTCCATATCTCCAAGAATCTGTCGCAGTCGCAGCCAACCCTGCATTCCGGTTTCCTGCAGCCGATATCCTCTCCCTGGTCGATGAGTATCTCCGAGCACGGCCCGCAGGGGCCGGTATCCCCCATGGCCCAGAAATTGTCCGCCTCGTCAAGCCTTACCACCCTGTCCGCCGGGATTCCCGTAAGCCTTGGCCAAAGCTCTGCCGCCTCGTCGTCCTCCCTGAAGACCGTGACCCAGAGTCTTTCCACCGGGAGGCCGAGGCGGTCCACCAGGAGCTCCCAGGCAAATTCTATGGCCTCCTTCTTGAAATAGTCACCAAAGGAGAAGTTCCCAAGCATCTCGAAAAAGGTATGGTGCCTGGCGGTGTAGCCCACGTTTTCAAGATCGTTGTGCTTGCCTCCAGCCCGGACGCACTTCTGGCAGGAGGCAGCCCTTTTGTATGGCCTGGTCTCTTCCCCGAGAAATACCTTCTTGAACTGCACCATGCCGGCGTTGGTAAAGAGCAGGCTCGGGTCCTCGGCAGGCACAAGGGAGGAACTTGGAACTATCTCGTGGCCCTTCTCCCTGAAATAATCCAGAAAGAGCTGCCTTATCTGTGCACCCTTTAGAGGTTTCATGAGGCCTTTTCTCCCTGGGGTTGGCCGGATTCCTCTTCACCTTCCGGTGGTTTGGCGCCAAGACCGTAGGCCTGGCGCACCTGCTCTTCTATCTCCATGGTCAGCTCAGGGTTTTCCTTCAGGAAGGCACGGACGTTTTCCCGGCCCTGGCCCAGGCGCTGATCCCTGTATGAATACCATGCCCCGCTCTTGTCTATTATGTCAACGGCAACTGCAAGATCAATCAGGGAGCTTTCCCTGGAGATCCCTTCGCCGTAGTAGATATCAAATTCAGCCTGCTTGAACGGAGGGGCAATCTTGTTTTTCACCACCTTGACCCTGGTGCGGTTCCCGATGACGTCTGCCCCTTCCTTCAAGGCGGTAAGTTTTCTGATGTCGAGCCTCATGGTGGAATAGAATTTCAGGGCATTTCCTCCCGTGGTTGTCTCCGGGTTTCCGTACATGACACCTATCTTCATCCTGATCTGGTTGATGAATACCAGGGCCGTGTTGCTCCGGTTGAGATTTCCGGTAAGTTTCCGGAGGGCCTGGGACATGAGCCTTGCCTGCAATCCCACGTGAGAATCCCCCATGTCGCCTTCTATTTCCGCCTTTGGAACCAGTGCGGCAACGGAGTCAACCACTATGAGATCTACTGCACCGCTTCTCACCAGTGCGTCCACGATCTCCAGGGCCTGCTCTCCGTAATCGGGCTGGGAGACCAGTAGATCATCGGTATTCACACCGAGTTTTTTTGCATAGACCGGGTCCATGGCATGTTCTGCATCAACGAATGCAGCGATGCCGCCAAGCTTCTGCGCCTCTGCAATCATGTGAAGTGCCAGGGTGGTCTTGCCCGAAGATTCCGGGCCGAAGATCTCCACGATCCTGCCCCTTGGAATTCCTCCAACGCCTGTAGCCACATCCACTGCAACAGAACCGGTGGGTATGACCTTTATATCCTCAACTCCGCCCTTGTCGCCAAGGCGCATGACAGAGCCTTTTCCGAACTGTTTCTGTATCTGGCTGAGGGCAATGGAAAGCGCCCTTTCTTTATCCTTGTGTTCCATCTTGTTCATTTAGTCCTCCGACGGCTTGTCGCAAAAAAGGGTTGTTTTTTAAGTTCAGCAGCCTGCAACAAAGACGGCTTTCAGCGAAATATCCTGCAGTTTTACATATTGGAATGATTATGGCAACATCACATGGTTCGCACCTGGTGAAAAACTTTTCCCAAGAGGCCGATTGGAGTATATATCATTATTATGCAGAAACGTTTTATTGTAGGAATAGATCTCGGGACCACCAACTCGGCTGTTGGATACATCGACCTTCACGATGTTTCTCCTGGTTCCATCGAGATAAAGTCATTCGATATCATCCAGCTTGCAAGCAAGGGGCGCCTGGAAAGGCTTAAAACGCTTCCTTCCTTCCTGTATCTGCCTGGAAAATACGAATTTGAAAGAGGGGTCACCGCGCTTCCCTGGGACGAGGAAAGAGATTACGCTGTTGGCACCTTTGCCAGGGACCAGGGCGCACTTGTGCCCGGCAGGCTTGTCTCCTCGGCAAAGAGCTGGCTGTGTCACGGCGGAGTGGACAGGGATGCACCCATACTTCCCTGGGGTTCTGCAGAAGACGTGGAAAAGATCTCCCCCATCACCGCTTCTGCCAGGTACATCCAGCACATTCGCGAAGCCTGGAACTATACCATGGAAGCGCGCCTGGAGGAACAGGAAGTTGTACTCACAGTGCCTGCCTCCTTTGACGAGGTGGCCCGTGAGCTTACCCTGAGGGCCGCCCGCGAGGCAGGCCTGGAAACTGTGACTCTGCTTGAGGAACCCCTGGCATCCTTCTATTCGTGGCTGTCACAGCACGAGGAATCCTGGGCCAATTCCATAAGGCCCGGCCAGCACCTCCTGGTCTGTGACGTGGGAGGCGGCACCACGGATTTTACCCTCATTTCCTGCCAGGAAGGGGACAAGGGCCCCAGGCTAGAAAGGCTGGCAGTCGGAAATCACCTGCTCCTTGGCGGGGACAATATAGATCTTGCCATTGCGGCCCTGGCGGAGAAGAAGATTTCCCAGGAGCTGGACCCTGCCAGGTGGCAGATGCTATTTCACCAGTGCAGGCAGGCAAAGGAAAGGCTTCTTTCCGGAAACGGGGTCCAGAAGACCTCCGTACGCCTTGCCGGAAGGGGCAGGACCCTTGTTGGCGGAACACTCGTGGTAGAGCTGGAGCGCAGCGAGGTGGAAAGGACCATCCTGGAGGGCTTTTTCCCTGAAGTGGACATGGAACGGGCGGCGGCTTCGCCACCGCAGGAGAAGGGGCTCAGGGAGATGGGCCTTCCATTCGAGTCGGATCCGGCAGTGACCAGGCACCTGGCACGTTTCATATCCAGGCAGGGACAGGGCAGGCTCCCGGATGTGATACTCTTCAACGGCGGCACCCTTAAGCCCGAATCCATCAGGCAGCGGATCACCGGGGTGCTTTCAGGCTGGAGAGGCACCGGGGTGACCACCATTGAAAGCCGCTCCCTGGATCTTGCCATATCTGTGGGTGCAGTCTACTACGGCCTGGTGAGAAAGGGCCTGGGCCTCAGGGTGGGCGGCGGTATCCCCCGCTCCTATTTTATCGGCATCGGGACCGAAGATGGAACCGCTAAAGCGGCCAAGGCCGTTTGTCTCATAGAAAGGGGCACCGAGGAAGGCCAGGAGGTGGAAGTGGACAGGGACTTCAAGGTGCTGACCAACCGCCCGGTAAGGTTTACCCTCTTCAGCTCCACCACCAGGCAGGGAGATCATACAGGTGATATCGTGGACGTGAGCCAGGAGGATTTTGTAAGGCTACCGCCCCTCCAGACAGTACTTAAATATGGCAAAAAGGCGGAGCACAAGGCCATTCCAGTGCGGCTTGGCTCCCAGGTCACCGCAATAGGCACGCTGGAACTTTACTGCCGCTCGATTTCCACGCCGCACAGGTGGCGTCTCCAGTTCGACCTGAGATCAGGGGAAGAAAAGGGGGAGGCCTCACAGTACCAGGTGGAAGGCGTCAGGGTAAAGTCCCGGGAAAAGAGCGACCTGGCTGGAAAGCTTACCTCCCTGGACAAGGAGGCCCTTGATCGGGCAGGAAAGGTCCTGGAGGCATGTTTTTCCCGGGATTTTCCGGGACAGAGCGTGGACCCTGCACAGGTAATGTCACTTCTTGTGGAAATCATGGGAATGGGAAAGGAGCTTTGGAGGATCCCGGTGCTTAGGCGGCTTGCCGACAAGCTCATAGAGCTTGAGGAGGGCAGGAAAAAGAGCTTCATGCACGAGGCCCGCTGGTTCAATCTCACGGGCTTTGTCATGAGGCCCGGCATCGGTGAGACCTCTGACCCCTGGCGTATAAAGGCCCTCTGGCCGCTTCATTTCCAGGGCCTTTCCTGGGTGAGGAAACTCGATCCCAGGCTTCAATGGTGGATATTTTGGCGCAGGGTTGCAGCAGGCCTGAGTTCCGGTCAGCAGATGCAGCTTTTTTCAGCAGTGGCACCGGTGCTGGTGCCTGAAACCGTTTCCAAGAGAAAGAGGCAGAAGAAGAAACAGTTCAAGCCCCAGCCCGAAGAGGCCAGGCAGATGTGGCTTTTTGCCGCCAACCTGGAAAGGCTGGATGTGGACAAGAAGATAGCACTTGGGCGCCAGGCTCTTAAGCTTTTGCCCAAGAGCCGCCTCCAGAAGGACATGCTGTGGGTGCTGGGCAGGCTTGGTGCGAGGATCCCGCTTTATGGCCCTGCCAACAAGGTGGTTCCTCCTTCCCAGGTGGTTTCGTGGATATCCAAGCTGAAGGAAATGGATATCAAGGACAGGAAGC
>CAYZJS010000082.1:0-7920 GCA_964478865.1 uncultured Thermodesulfatator sp. | reverse complement strand
AAACTCACTGACATATAACGATGGGTATTTAAGCAAATTTTTTTCTTTCAAGAACAACGGAATGATGATTCGCCCAACTCTGCCATTACCATCCAAGAACGGATGGATAATCTCAAATTGTGCGTGAATAACGGCTAGCTGAACAAGTCTGTCCTTTTCGTCATAGTGGCAATACTTTTCCCAATTTGACAAATAGTTAAGTAAATTTTCCGGCGATGGTGGCACAAATGAAGCTGTTTCAATTTTAGAGCCTGGTGGGCCAATCCAATTTTGAATTCTTCGGAATTCTCCCCTTGCCTTGTTCTCACCTCTCACACCTTTTAACAAGATGCCGTGAATTTCCCTGATGAGATTCAGGCAAAGAGGACGTTTCGTCAGTTCTACCTCGGCATATCTCAACGCCTCCCGGTAATTTATTACTTCTTCAATGTCGTTATAGTTGTCTTTGATCTTTTTTGGAGCGGCCTCATATTCAAGTATATCACTGAAAGATGCTTGTGTTCCCTCAATACGAGATGACAACACAGCCTCTTGCGTCATAAGAGGGCTTAAAAATATTAGAGGATTCCGTATAGCTTCAAGAATTCCGTTGAAGTTTGCCAATGCAGTATTAGCCTTTACGATGCTTGGCAACAGGTCTTCCCAAGCAATATTGGGGAGGGGTAACTCTGCGGGGATAAAAGGATTTGGCATGGTAGGTTCCGTATCTTTTTTGTTTATTTTAAGATACAGAATGTCTTTTGTCAATCATTCATGAGACGCAAACTCCTTAGCTTCTCATTTGGCAAGCGAACGCTCCGGGTCAGTTGACGCCAAGGAGCGCAGCGGATTGGCGGTCAGGTACCCGCTTTTGCACGCCCGTCATGTGCATGGGCTGATGAGGCGAAAGTCCTCTGTAGCTGAACCACTACAATCATGTCTCCGCCGCATCTTCGAAAAACTGGCCCTATCAGAAAACTGGTTGACTATGAAGTGTACCCGCCATGGAATTTTGATCCCAAAAACCTTAATCTGGCCCATGTCAAGGAGAGGGTTTAAAAGTCGCCTCCCGTTAGATTATTTGAGGACCTCTCTTAGGAAATGAGCTAATTCACGGCCTAAGTTTTCAGCGCTCATTTGATCAAGTTTGCGTTCTTCACTCTCAAAAACACCTTCTATTGGACCTGATACAGTTATTTTTGCTCCAGTAATATGATTCTGAAGCAAAATCCTGAAAGTGTTTTCAGAAAGTTCCACCTTGACTGCCGCTTCGCCATAATGATGCATGATTACCTCCTATGGTGTAAGCAAGGTAGCCTTGTTAAAGTGAAAGAATAAAATAAAAAATGCTATGGCAAATGTGATTTCGAGAAATAGAAAGAAAAAGGCAGTTTTTAAAAAACGAGCCGCCCATATGTTAACGCGGTCCCATTCTTTTTTCCTTTTTTCACTTAGAGAATCCCAACTTATCTTCTCATATCGATATTTAAGATGTAGTTGGTATGATCTAAGCTCCAAATGAAGATTGAGCAACGAACAACCAGACGTTATCAATCCAGTTATAGAAGAAGATATTATTAGCCAAACGAGATTTCCCGACTCGCTTATATGTTTAATAACAAAATTGGCTAAAAAAGCTATAACGGCGACACTTGCAGTGATTAAAAAGTAAGTGAGTTTCTGTTTTATCTCGAGAAACTTCTCAACTTGAGTGTCAATTTTTAACTCATACTCATTTAGAATTGGAGATTGGTCATTACTCATTTCCGATCTCTCATTTAATATTGTGTATAGAAATCTAACAGTGCAATAAGCTGCTGCAACCTATGCCAAAGGTTCCGGTCTTCAATAAAAACGCCATTGCCGGTTCAACCAATATGACCCCGCCCTTGAACAAGACCTCCAATTTCTTGAGATACCTCGCAGTAGCAGTCTGGTATGCATAATGCTTCTTTTGATTTATCATCAGGTGATTGTTTCCTCAAGAAAATATTTCATTCCGGCAGTGCCGGCCTTTTCGTTGCATTTCATGTGAAAATGCTATACTTTCCCCGCCATAGTCAGTTTCAAAATCAACCATTTCAGAGGTAGTCCACAGTGAATTCTTATAGAAATTTTCTGGTTCCCTGTTTTGTTATCCTGTTTTTCCTGGATGGCTGCAGCAGCGCCTATTACAGTGCCATGGAAAAGGTGGGCATCCACAAGCGGGATATCCTGGTAGACAGGGTGGTTGCGGCCCGGGACAGCCAGGAGGAGGCCAAAAAGCAGTTCCAATCCGCCCTTGAACGCTTCAGCAGCGTGGTCAATTTTCACGGCGGGGACCTGGAAGAGAAGTATCTGGAGCTCAAGGACGAACTTGAAAGCCTGGAGGACAGGGCCAGGGAGGTTCACGAGAGGATTGCAGCGGTTGAAGACGTGGCAGAGGCCCTGTTTGACGAGTGGGAAGCGGAGCTGGACCAGTACAGCAGCCAGAGTCTCAGGCGGGCGAGCGAACGAAAGCTCAGGGAGACAAGGAGGCGCTACAACCAGCTGATTCGTGCCATGAAGCGGGCTGAGGCAAAGATAGAGCCGGTGCTGAAGCCCCTCAGGGACGAGGTGCTCTTCCTGAAACACAACCTCAATGCCCGGGCCATTGCTTCTCTCAAGACCGAGCTTGAAAGGATAGAAACGGATGTATCTGTCCTACTCAAGGACATGGAAGAGTCTATCAAGGAGGCGGATGCCTTTATCCAGACACTTTCATGAGCAGGCCCGTAAGATGGGGCAGCTTCCCGGTTATCAGAAAGGGGACGGTTTTGGTGCCGGCCCTGAAGCCGGCTTCCTGGGCCTGTGCCACGGCAGAGAGGCTGCAAAGAAGCAGCAGTAGGCCGAAGATCCGGGCCACTGTCCCGGGTCTGGCTCTACAGGTATTTTTCATACATATCATGGTTGAATCCTACAATCATCCGGTTTCCCACCTTGAGGGCAGGGGCGCGGAGGTTTCCCGTCCTCCCGAGACAGCTCTTCAGTATGTCTTCCCTGGGGTCGGATGCAGGGTGAAATACCTGGTATTTCTTGCCCTTTCCCACCACTATCTCCTCTGCCGGGGAGAGCAGGTTCCACGCGTCCTGGTCCGAGATCTTCTTTTTGCGCGCCTCGACCACCTCTTTGAGACCGATGCCTTTTTCATCAAACACTACCTGTGCCTTCTGGCAGGACTTTCAGCCCTTTCTAAGGTAAGCCCATTCGATTTCCATGATTAATCTCCTTGTCTGTCTGCTGTGCCGTTGGCCGCTATCTTCCTTATGGCCTTTATCCGTTCGAGTACCGGCGGATGGCTGTATTCCAGAAACACCATGAATGGGTGCGGAGTGAGGTTTGACAGGTTGTCCACGGAGAGTTTTTTCAGCGCCGTGACCAATGCCTCAGGGTGTCCGTAGCTCCTCACTGCGTATTCATCCGCCTGGAATTCATACCTCCTGGAAATGGCCTTGTCTATAACCCCTGTTGCCATCCCTATGGGGGCGTAGAGAAAGCCGAAGAAAAACAGGCTTGCATAGACCGAGACGTGTTCCATCCGGAATGCCTGGAACAGCCCGGGGTTTTCCATGAAAAGGCTCAGGAGCCAGAAGGTGAAGCCTGCCATCAGGATGGAGCGGACCATGCCCTTCAGTATGTGCTTGAGCTTGTAATGGCCCATCTCGTGGGCGATGATGGCAGTAAGTTCCTCCACGGTGTGGCGTTCTATCAGGGTGTCAAAGAGCACTATCCTCTTGAACCTTCCGAAACCCGTGAAGAATGCATTGGACTTGGTGGACCTTTTGGAGCCGTCCATCTTGAAGACGCCCTGCATCTTGAACCTTTCCTTGCGGGCGTAATCCAGGATCGATTTCTTGAGCTCGCCATCCTCCAGGGGTTCAAACTTGTTGAAGATGGGCATGATAAGCACCGGGGCAATGAACATGAGCATGACCTGGAATGCGCTCATGGCAATCCAGCAGTAAAGCCAGGCCAGTTGGCCCGCGGTTTCAAAGAACCATATGATACCTGCAAAAACGGCACCTCCTATGACGGCGGTAAGTGCCATGCCCTTGAGGATATCGGCCACAAACGTCCTGACCGTCGTCTTGTTGAACCCGAATTTTTCCTCGATTACAAAGGTGCTCCATGCGGAAAAGGGGATGTCTATCAGTTGCGACACCAGGAGGATGATGCCTGCGAATATCAACCCTGTGGGAATGCTTCCCAGGCCGAAGGACCTGGCTATACCGTCCACGAAGTTGAAACCGCCAAGGAGGATGAAGGCCAGGATGAGCACCAGGTGGAAGGTATCGTGCAGGAGGCCGAAAACGGTTGTCTCCCTCAGGTACCTCTGGGAGGTCCGGTAGCGTTCCTGGTCGTAGAAACCCCTGAACTCGTCTGGAACCTCCTCTGAAATATTCCGGAGGTTTAGCCAGGATGCCGTTGCCGTAAGGGCATAGTTGAGGACAAGGGCGGCGATGATTATTGCGAGATAGATGTTCATTTATATCTTCTTTTTTGCCTGCAATGTTTCCTTTCCAGAAATACCTTAAATGACAAACAGTTACAATGTCTTCAGTATGAGAAGGCCCCTGACCGCATGCCAGGTGGCATCGAGAAAGGGTGCGGCACTGGAGTTTCTTGAAAAACCGCCGGACCTGGTCCTGCAGCCCATGATGAAATTCTGACAGGCCGCCTTGTCGGCAGGGGCTGAATCCAGGAGCGCCAGGGAGGAAAGGCCGTAGTGGCAGTTTTCGATGTAGGAAGTGGTCCCGGGCATGAAGCCGAAACCGCCGTCGGGATTCTGGCAGAGACGAAACCATGCTGCAGCCTCACCTGCAGGGATCTTTCCCCAGCCGAGGTGCCGGTCGAGATAGAGGTCCATCATCCGTTTCCGGAGGATACCTTCAAAGATCGGCTCTGCCGGGGGCGTTCCGGGCAGGATTGCTTCCCTGCCGGGGGTTGACTCCAGGACCTCGAGCATGGTTCTGAGGGCAAAATACAGGTTTTCCCTTCCGGGCCTGTCGAGGATTTTCCTGCCGATGACTGCCAGGACCTGTCTTTCAGGGGGGAGAGCCCTGCAGTACTTCATGCACCAGAAGAGCTGGAAAACGCCCCTTCCCCCAAGCTCAAGGTCTTTTTTCAGAAATGAATGCAGGAAGGAGGAAAGTTCCGGCCAGCGCCGTGTCTGTCGGGAAAACACGGTCTTCGAGACCGAAGAGATGGAGTCGAGGATTCGAAGGGCGTGGTAGGTGTCTTCCACGGTTGCCGGCAGGTTTGGGGTGGCACCAAAGCCTCCGCCTTCCTTTTTCCGGAGTTCAACGAACTGTTCGACCCTCGAAAGGATATCGGCCAACCGGTTCATTTTTGACCGATGAGGGAAGGGCGCTGTCTGAAATGCCCGCTTGCCCCGGTGTCCTGTTTTTTCTGAAGGCTCATGGTGAGTATTTCCCCGTTTCTGCCCGTTACTTCAAAGCCGTTTCTTTCCCAGAACCGTACCGCCCCGGGATTTGCCTTTTTCACCTCCACGAAGAACGACCGGCAAAGTTTCCTTGCCGACAGTTCCCTTACCGCCAGACTGACTGCCCTGCTGCCAGTCCCCCTGCGCCTGTCCCTTTCGTCCCATATGACCATGGTGAGGAAGGCGTGGCCCCGGGGCTCCCAGGAATAGGCCCCAAGCATGCCAACTGCCTTTTCGTCCCTGGTTATGAGATAGATCCACCGAAAGATCCTGGAAAGGACAAACAGCCCGGTCAAGATCCCAAGCGGCCTGTTCATGCCGAGCTGTGCCCTGAGTTGCACGTCCATTTTCCTGATTTCAGCGCACAGTCTCCACAGCCCCGCGGGGCCGGGAAGGCTCAGGTGAAGTCCTCCCTCATCGAGCCTTGGAGGCAGGCATCTTATCCGGCAGCCTTGCATAGAATTTAGCCTCTGAGTACAGGGCCTTTGCCACGTCCCCTGTAAGGAATCTTTCCGCCAGGCGCCATCTCCAGTTGCCCTTTGTGGACGCAGGCAGGTTCATGCGGCAGTCACTTCCAAACCCCAGGACGTCCTGCATGGGTACCACGGCAGTACGTGCCACCGAGGAGTAGGCCATGCGCAGAAAGTCCCAGTGTATCCGGTTGCCGTCACTGTTGGCATAGCGCCTGGCCCTCTGCTTTGCGTAATCTCCTATTTCCGGGTCCAGGTACCATCCCACCACGGTGTTGTTGTCATGTGTCCCTGTGTAAACCAGGAAGTTTCTGTGTTCGTAATTGTGGGGAAGGTAGAGGTTGTGTTCATCCGAGTCAAAGGCAAATATGAGGACCTTCATACCTGCAAGGCCGAGCTCATCTCTCAGCCTTATGACAGGCCTGGTTATGGTGCCCAGATCCTCGGCCACGATCTCGAGGTCCTTTATTGCGTCATGCAGCCTCTCAAAGAAGTATCTGCCCGGGCCTCTCACCCATTTTCCATTGACAGCCGTCTCTTCAGATGCCGGGATCTTCCAGAAGGCCTGGAGCCCCCTGAAGTGGTCTATTCTTACCATGTGCATGAACTGTGATGTGAATTTAAGCCTCTTTTCCCACCACCTGTAAACCGCGTCATTCGGTTTGCCGTCCTTCTTCCATTTGTAAATGGGGTTTCCCCACCTCTGGCCGGTCTTGCTGAAGTAATCCGGGGGAACTCCTGCCACAAAGGAGGGCATCAACGTCTCGGGGTCCAGCTCGAAACAGTCCTGGTTGGTCCACACGTCCGCGCTGTCCGGGGCAACGTAAATGGGCATGTCCCCGAAAAATTTTATTCCATTTTGCTCCGCCGCCCTTTTCAGTTCCTGCCACTGCCGGAAGAACTGCCACTGTACGAACCTGTGGTAGGAGATGCTGTCTGAAAGTTCCCTTGCGGCAGATTCCAGGGCATCCTTTTTTCTCCTGGCAATGTCTTCAGGCCACTGGTTCCATGCCTTTGCGCCATAGTGTTTCTTGAGGGAGACGAAAAGGCAGTAATCGTCCAGCCAGAAGGAATGGTCCCTGCAAAAATCAGTGAAAGACCGGGGCGCCTTGCCCTTTTTGAACTGCCCGTGGGCCTTTTCAAGAAGGGTTTCCATAAGGGGGATCACCTTTTCGTACTCCACCAGGTATTCCGAAAGAGGCGGCAGGCCTTCCAGGTCATCTGGTGAAAGCAGTCCGTCTCTTGCCATGATTTCCGGAGAGATGAAAAGCGGGTTTCCTGCAAAGGCAGAACTGCTCATGTAGGGGGAATACATGGTGGTTGCATCAACCGGCCCCAGGGGCAGGAACTGCCAGATGCCCTGGCCGGCTTCCCTGAGAAAATCAAGGAATGAAAAGGCTTCTTTCCCGAGCTGGCCAATGCCAAAGCGGCCCGGGAGGGATGAGATGTGGAGGAGTATCCCGCAGGAACGGCTGAAGGGGAGTTCTTTTGTCATGGTTTTTTACCTGCATGTATCACCCGGTTGCGAAAATGTAATCCAGGTGCTGTTTGACAGTCCGGGATAATTTTTTCCGACCGGAAAGAAAGGGCATATTATCCAGAATAAGTGGAACTTAAAACAAAAAAGGCCGGAGTGAAAACCCTTTCACCCCGGCCTCTTTTTTTATGTCTCAAGACCTTTTCGGCACTTTTTATTTCACTTCTTCGAAGTCGGCATCCACGACGTCGTCTTCGCCGCCGCCCTGGCCTGAACCGCCGCCAGCCTGTGCGCCTCCGGCGGCACCTGCTCCAGCTCCGCCGGCAGCAGCTCCTGCACCAGCCGCACCGGCTCCTGCCTGGGTCTGCTGGTACATCATTTCAGCCAGCTTGTGGGAGGCCTGCATCAGTTCGTCCTGTGCCTGCTTGATGGCCTGGGCATCTTCGCCCTCCATCACCTTCTTGAGTGCCTCTATCTTCTGGTTGATATTGTCCCTGGTGGCTGCATCCACCTTGTCGCCCAGTTCCTTGAGG
>CAYZJS010000081.1:0-17242 GCA_964478865.1 uncultured Thermodesulfatator sp. | reverse complement strand
GAGCCGGAGGTGCTCACAGAGGAGATCATCGAACATATAGAATCCGCCCTTGTAAGTTTTCGTGAGGTGGCAAGGGAGCTTGAAAAGTGAACATCCATGGTGGACGAAAGACTATGGGCGCAGGTTGAAAAGATATACGGGACCAAACGTGCGAAAAAATTAGGATTCGGTTGGCTGAACTCAGGGCTGCTGTGAGTCTTACGGAACGCGAGCCGCAGGCGAGTCCCGGAGGGATGCCACTGCGAACCAGGGAGCAAAATGTTGAGAAAAACATTTCCCGCGTAGGGACGCGGATGCGCCGTCGCCCTGACGGGCTATGGCGGCACAAGGAACGGCACTTTAAAACTCTTAACGTGTTGTAAATAAAGGGTTTTTGATGTATGGGCACTGGGGAGACCGAATTTCCGGAAGGCGGCGTTCCCTTCACTTCATATGAGCTGTTGAATTGATCTTGATTTCCTCAATTCTGATCCAAAAGGAAAATCCAATAACCGTGTCAAAATAATTCAGGTTGTTATGCCAGGTTACGATCCTTTATTCCGGGTGCGGCCACTGTTATTTTAGCATAAGCAATCAATCTAAAATAACCGTGGGGCCTATTTTAGGAGAAGAAAAAGACATGAAGCGCGATCTCCAGGGACATTACGTTACCATATCAACGGTGGGTGAGGAGGCCCGGGCCTTGATGGAACGAACCGAACTACCATTGTCATAAAGTGCCTTGATCTTGTGTATCATGTCCCACTCCTTCACAGCGTTCCTCCCTGGATAACAGAAAAAGTAAGAAGAAACTTATTATATCGAACAATGTTTTGACCCCTTGGGGGGTGGGTCAAAATTATTGTCCGATAGTGGGTCATTTTAATTGGCCATTTGCGCAGTGCAGATGAGCTATAACCCATCCTGCACCGTGCCTAAGAGATGCCTTTTAGCTTTTGTCATCTTTTGGAGCCTTCCGCTTATCCCCGCGGCACAGGGCCTAAGCGGAAGGCCATTATTCAAGGTTCGATGGTTCGGACACACCGTACGTTTGCAGTAGCCTCGGGGCTTAAGGTTTCAGATGCTCCTGTATAAAAATTGACCGTCCAGAACTCGTCACCCTCTGCGGTATCCGTCCAGTATCTGCTCATGAAACAGGTGAATTCCGGGTCAATGGTGGGAAAGCGATAGCCTTCTCCGCAAGTTGCAAAGTCTTCCAGCGGGGTTTGCGTGCCGTTGGTGCAGACCACCAGGCTTTTAAGCTCATTCTTGGTGGGCAGCCGCCAACCGTTGTGTGAGCCATCCAAAGAAAGGCAATAGTCAACCGCACTTGCTTGGGTGAACTGACCGGGATGAGGTTGCCGTTGCCACTCCAACTCGTTGCAAAAGCCCCTGGAAACTGCTTCTACAGGAGTACAGTTTTCATCTATCAGTCCATTGCAGTCGTCATCTTTCCCATTATCACAGACTTCCGGGACGCATTCACACAAATCATCCGCAATGAAAAAGCCGGCGTCACAGAAGCCCATGGAGCAGGACATGACCCGAACCGGAAACGGCCCGAACTCTTTTATATCAAAGCCACTATCCTGATAATTTTGGAGGTCTATCGTATCATGAAATGTAATGCTATTTCCTGGATCCAGCTGCAGATGGTCCACTACATGAACGTTGATGCTCCCCATGATGGATACTGACCAACCCGGCGTCATCACCCTGTCGGTGTTGTTTTTTATGGTGGTTTCTATTTCAACCAGATAGTCGCCCAGGTATTTCAGGTTGACGATTTTTGTCTCCACATCAGCGGTACCGTGACGCGGTATTGCCAGGATCGCATCCATCCTGGCCGGATTTCTCCTGTGGAATGGATCGCTTTGAAGGGCTCTGACCACGACCCGGTGCTTGAATCCATCCCACATGTAGTCCTCTCTTGCTCCATCATATTCGTATTTATAGGTCTTTCCTGGAGCCAGGGGCCCGGTTTGGGAATCCTCGATGACATTGCCATGTATCAATACGACATAAGGGATGTCTCTTTCCCTGTTTGATATATTTGTAATTTTTGCTGATATGTGAACCGGCAGATCGGCTCCCTCGTTATACGACGCAGCCACGTCGTGAACCAAGACCACCGGCTCGGGCGGCGGACAAAATGACATTGCCATGGATGTCCAGGAAACAACTGCCACAATTGTAACAATCTGGAAAAATGTTTTTCCTTTCATAACCCCTCCTTTTGTGAATGTTTTTTGCACGGGTGCTTTGCAACCACCTTCATGATAAGAAACCTTCTTCCGTCCCTGCCTTTATTTGTATCACGATGATATGACAAGAAATTGCTTTCAGCAATAGAAATAGCCAAGAAAAAATTATATTTCTATCCTTCCCGGCTTACCGCGAAAATTGTCGTGTCTGCGGCTTCGCTTCGCCCAAGAATCTGTAACACGCCACTTCCAATGGTTTCCAATTTTGCTGTCGGATTTCTGCAAATAACATGGCTTGGTGTAAAAGGCTCTCCCCTGAAAAGTGCATTCAAGCCTGATCGTCAAAAAATAAACGCCTTTTCTCCTTGCATTCCAGCCCACTAAAGGCACAACAACGGTAAAAACAGGAAACCAGGGCGCCCCGGTCTTTTTTCTTTGGCATTTCTCTTGCTTTTACCAGGCTTGTCATGGGATGCCGCCTTACAGAAAAGAGACAGTACCAGTCATGCTACAGGAGTGGACCCGTTATTTCGGGCCATAAGATCCTGTTTCTTGGCCTGTTCCTGTCTTTGCTGGCCTTGTCCATGCCGGCTGTGGCCGGCCAGAAGACGAAACTTTCTCCTGACGAGCTTGCCTGGCAGCAGCTCATGCCGGAGATAGAGGTCTTCTGGCACGAGTACCAGGCAAGCCCCCACAAGCTTTCAGAAGAGGTATGGCCCTTTATCTCAAGCCTCAAGGATTTCATAAGGCGTTATCCCGGCTCCCGCAGGGTGGCCGAGGCCTATTATCTCCTGGGAGAGGCCTACGCTGCCGCTTCCTACTGGCCTGAGGCCATTGCACACTGGAAGATCGTGATCCGTTACCATCCGGACAGCAAGTGGACCAGCGCAGCCCTTAATTCACTGGTGGCGTACCTGGAAAAGCAGGGAGACCAGGAAAGGCTCAAGAGGTTTTACAAGGATATTTTGCGTCAATTTCCTGACAGTGTTGCCGCCAAAACCACCAGGGTCCTCCTGGCCAGGCATGCATTCCAGGAAGGAAAGATAGACCTTGTAAAGAGGGTCATAAAGGAGATCGAAGGCTCCATGGCCTCGGCGGATGTTGAGATCCCGGAACTTCTGGACCTCAAGGCCATGATAGCCAGGAAGGAGGGAAGGGAACAGGAGGCCATAAGGCTCTGGGTACACTTCATAAACCTGAAGAAATCGCCTGTCACCAGGGCGGCGGCCCTGTTTCAGATTGCAGAAACCTATCGCAGTTCCGGAGACTGGTTGAAGGCCAGGAAGTACTATGCCCTGATCAGAAGGGATTTTTCAAACCAGCCGGAGGCGCTGTTTGCAAGGTTTCGCATGCTCCAGATGTCAGAGGCCCAGAAGGAGCGCCTTGCAAAGTACGTCAAGGGCAACAAGGTCAGGCCGGTGGACCTCAACGAGTCCGAAAGGGTCTTCCAGAAGATAGTCCAGAAGTATCCCCGCTACTTTCTCACCCAGGAGGTAAGAAAGGAGCTAATTGCCACCAAGATCAAGAAAGGGGAATACATGGAGGCCCTGGAGCTGGCCGATGACTTTGTCAGGACCTGTCCCAAGAGTGCCTTTGTAAAGGATGTCCTAAGGCTTTCGGACTATGCGGCAAGGAAGCTCGAGACGGGAAAATTCAGTGTTCAGGCCCTGGAAAGGGTGGTTTCTGCAGGAAAAACCTACCTGAACAAGAAATCCCAGAACAGGGTCCAGGAACACATCCAGAAAGTGACCCAGAAACTGTGGGTCAGGCTGATTGGGCAGCTCCTGGAGGAAGAGAGCCCGCTGGAAGCCCTGGAAAGATACTGGAGCTACACCCGGACCTTCAAGGCGGATCAGGGCGCCTTAAAAGAGGCCTTTGATCTCGGTGTAAGGGCACTGGAGCAAACCGACAGGTGGTTTTTTTCCCAAAAGAGGTACGCGGACCTGGTCAATTACGACTTTTTCCATCAGGGGCAGATAAAAACCCTCAAAAGCCCGGTCCATTACCACCTGCTGGCCCGGGCATTCAACATGATAGGCCTGGACCTGATGTCCCTTAGGGCGTACTACACCTCGTGGAAGCTCGGCCCTTCCACTGGCCAACGGTGCCAGATACTCAGGGACTGGGCAGGCCAGAGCCTTGATGCCTCCGAGATGAACATGACCCAGGACACCATAAGCCTCCTGGACATGCTCTGTCCGGATTATTCCCTCCAGCCGGATGTCCTGTATTTCAAGTCTGTCATGGCCAGCAGGCAGGGGGATCTGGTTGCGGCATTCAACATGGCAAAGGACAGCCTGGCTGCACACCCGGATGAAAAAAATGTCTACCAGGCCATTTCCGCGGGTATCAGGCTGGCAGAATGGCAGCAGGTGGAAGATATCTACAGGAAAAACAGCCACATCCTGCCAGAAGACAGGAGGGTAAGCATACTCAAGAAGTGGGGGGATGAGGCCGTGAGATTTTCCGAATTCAAGAGGGCCTTGGTCCCATACGGGCTCCTGGGAAAGATTGATCCAGAGGACCCGTCCCTTGGTTTCAGGCTCGCCGTGGCGGAATGCGGCGCCTACGGCTTTGAAAAGGCCCAGCCCCGGTGGGAAGAAATTTCCAAGAAGGACAGGGGGATCTGGGGCAAGGCGGCAAAATCAGAGATCGCCTTTTACAGGTTCATGTCGGGGCCGGCGGGGCAGCTATGATTGCAAACGAACAGTTCATGCCAGCAGAAATCAGGAACCTCGTAGTGGGAGGCAGCCTGAAGGAACGTCTCGAGATCCAGGGCCACCTGTCCGCCATGGGAATAGACGTGACAGTTGCCCCGGACATGGACATAGGGCTCCAGATTCTTGCAAAGAACCATTTTCACCTGGTGGTGGTGATTCACGATCCCGGTTCACTTGATGCACTCGATTTTCTCCAGGCCAAGGAGGAAACAGGCGACAGCACGGGTGTTGTGGTGCTTGCAAGAAAGGCCGCCATGGAAGACGCCGCAGAGGCCATGAACATGGGGGCGCTTGATTTCAGGCTCCCTCCCTGGTCAGGGGAGGTGCTCGGTTTTGTGGTGAAAAGGGCCATGGAGGCAGGGGCGAAGAAACCGGATGCGCCAGCCGGAGGAAACGATCCTTCCGGGGTTCGGGCCCAGAAGGAAAAGAAGCAGGCTTCCAGGGACAAACCAGGTCCCGGGAAGACGGCCTCAGACGGCCAAAAGCACCGGATACTTACCAGGAGCCCGGTGATGGAGCGCCTCCTGAAGCAGGCTGAAAGCGTTGCCAAAAGCCGGGCGACATGCCTTATCCAGGGAGAAAGCGGAACCGGCAAGGAGCTTCTTGCAAGATTCATCCATGCAAAAAGCGACAGGGCCTCCGGGCCATTTGTGGCCCTGAACTGTGCGGCCCTGCCTGAAACCCTTCTTGAATCGGAGCTTTTCGGCCATGAAAAAGGGGCCTTTTCCGGGGCTGTCATGAGAAAGGCCGGCAAGTTTGAGCTTGCAGACGGAGGAACCCTCCTTTTGGACGAGGTTACGGAAATGGCCTTTCCCCTCCAGGCAAAACTCCTCAGGGTCCTGCAGGAAGGTGAGGTGGACAGGCTCGGTGGCACGACCCCTGTACCGGTCGATGTCAGAATTGTTGCCACCACCAACAGGGATGTCCTTTCTGCAGTAAGGGCCGGCAAGTTCAGGGAAGACCTCTATTTCCGCCTCAATGTCATCCCGCTCAAGCTTCCTCCCCTGAGGGAAAGGAGGGAGGACATAGGTTTTCTGGCCAGGCACTTCATGGAGCATTTTGTCAGGGAATACGGGAAAAACGGGCTGGATTTTGCAAACGGAGTACTGGAAGAGCTGGAAAAGAGGAAATGGTCAGGAAACGTGCGGGAACTCAAGAATATAATAGAGCGGGGGGTCCTTCTGGCAACGGGGGACAGCATCACCCTGCAGGATCTTCTGGGTGAATACGGGGAGATGGAGGAACAATTGTCAGCCCAGGGCGGAAATTTCGGCCAAGGTTCCGAGACATTCAACCTGGGGGACATGGAAAAGGAAATGGTGCGGCGCGCCCTTTCAAAGACCAAGGGAAACCGGACCCATGCAGCCAGGCTTCTCGGGATAAGCGTGCGCACACTCAGAAACAAGCTTGCCGAGTACAGAAAGATGGGACTGGTGCTTTGAGGCAGTTATGAAGACGATCTTTGGAAAGACATTTGATGTCATACAGAAGGCCCTTGAACTAAGATCCAGGAGAAATGCCCTCCTGGCTTCCAACATAGCAAACGTGGACACCCCCGGTTTCAGGGAAAAGGACCTGGACTTCAACGGCCTGATGGAAGGTTACATGAAGGAGCTGGAAGTCCGGGCCAAGGCAGGGACAAGGGCGGTGGATGAAAAAAAGGCCTTCATGCCGTTGGAACAGGATGGATCCATGGACCCCGCCCCTGTCGTGACCGACCCCAGGCACATGACAGGGCTTCCTGGTGAAGCCCCAAGGGGAATAGTCATATCCCGGGAAAGGGGTGTCCCCAACAATGTGGATCTTGACGGGCAGATGTCAAAGCTTTCGGAAAACAATCTCCAGTACCAGGCGGCCATACAGATGCTTATGAAGAAATTCGAGCTTCTGAGGGAAGCTGTCACAGAGGGAGGCAGACAGTAATGAATCTTTTCAGTGCACTAAAGATAAGTTCCAGGGGGCTTACTGCAGAACGGACCAGGCTTAACGTGGCCTCCATGAACCTGGCAAATGCCCACGTGACCAGGACCCTTGAAGGTGGCCCTTACAGGGCAAAGTCAGTGGTTTTTTCATCAAGGCCCCTGGAACCGGGACATGCGGAAGGTACAAAAGGGAAAGAGTCCGGGTTTGAAAAGAGGCTCTCGGGACTTTTGCAGACGGTTGAGGTGAGCCAGATCGTGGATGACAAGACGCCTTTCATGGAGGTCTTTGACCCGGGGCACCCGGATGCTGACGAAAACGGCATCGTAAGATTGCCGAATGTGAACGTAATGGAGCAGATGGTGGACCTCATGAGTGCCCAGAGGGCGTATGAGGCCAACATTTCGGCCATTGACACGGCAAAATCCATGGTGCTCAAGGCCATCGAGATTGCCAGATAGGGGAGGTTATGAGCCAAATGAAGATAGATACTGCCTCATCCGCCTTTCCGGACCTTTCGGTTCCCGCCAGGGGCCAGGGCCCGAAGCCTTCGGAAACAGGTGGCGAAAAGGAATTTTCACAGATGCTCCAGGAGGGCATGGACAGGCTCAACGCCTCGATTCAGAAGGCGGATGAGCTGGCAACGGGACTTGCCGCAGGAAAGGACGTGGATGTCCCTGAGGCAATGATGGCCATTACCAAGGCGGATATCTCCTTCAAGATGTTTCTCCAGCTCAGGAACAAGGCCCTTAGTGCCTACGAAGAGATAATGAGGCTGCAGTTTTAGCTTAGGATCCATACAGGAGGCGTAGTGATGGCAAAGCCCCGGGACTACCTGGTTCAGCTCAAGAAACTTTACACCGACCTGAGTCTCAGGCAGAAAATCATTTCCGGAGTGGTTGCGGCAGTGGTGCTCCTGGGTTTTGGGGCCATGTTTTTTCTCATCAACGCTCCCACCTACAAGACCCTTTATTCCGATCTTGACCAGAAGGATGCGGCAGAGGTGGTGGAATGGCTGAAAAAGGAAGGAGTGCCCTACAAAATAGCCAACGGAGGCTCCACGGTTAAGGTCCCCAAGGACAGGCTTTACGATATAAGGCTGGCTCTCGCAGGCGCAGGGCTTCCAAGGTCTTCCGGGGCAGGTTTTGAGCTTTTTGACAAGACCAACCTGGGCACAACGGATTTTGTCCAGAAGGTAAATTACCAAAGGGCCCTTCAGGGTGAACTGGAAAAGACCATAGCGAGATTTCCACAGGTGAAGTCCGTCAGGGTCCATATCGCAATACCAAAGGACAGCCTGTTCGTCTCCCAGAAGCAGGAGCCTACTGCCTCGGTGGTTCTGGAGCTGAAGCGGGGACAGGAGCTTTCAAAGGTCCAGACCAAGGCCATAGTCCACCTGGTGGCATGTGCTGTGCCAAGGCTCCACAAGGAAAACGTGTCCATTGTGGATACTGCCGGAAACGTCCTCTACGAATACAATCCTGACACAAGCGATCCGCTCAAGGCCCAGGCAAGCCTGAGGCTTTCCTACCAGAGGCGTCTTGAGGAATATTTCAAGCACAAGATACAGACCATGCTGGATGATGCCCTGGGAGAACAGAAGGCAGTGGTCAGGGTCTCGGCACTGGTGGATTTCGACCAGGTGAAGACAAACGAGGACCGGTTCGACCCCGACACCACGGCGGTTCGCAGTGAACAAAAGAGCGAGGAAAGCGTCAAGGACGAATCCCAGGGCGGAGTGCCTGGCGTCAAGGGAGGGCTGGCAGACAAGCTACAGGGCAATCTTGGAGAGGGCGAGGCGGCACCGCTCGTTCTAAAGAAGAAGGAGACCACAAATTACGAGATAACCAGGATCCAGAGGCAGATCCTCGGGTCCATAGGAAGCCTCAAGAGGCTTTCCGTGGCCGTGATGGTCGATGGCAAGTACGTGAAGGAAAAGGACAAGACCGTCTACAAGCCCAGGACACCCGAGGAGATTGCAGGCCTGGAACAGATAGTAAAGGCTGCAATGGGTTTTAGTGACGAAAGGGGAGACGAGGTAAGCGTGGTAAACGTGCCTTTTTCCGAAAGGCAGGCCCCTGCTTCGGTAATGGACAGGGCAGTGGACGTGTTCTCAAGGTTCGTACGGCCCCTGGCAAACCTTGTCCTGGCGCTGATTTTCATCTTTGCAGTGCTCAAACCGCTTCTTAACCGCTTTGTCCTCAAGCCGCCTGAAGAAATGGAACCTGTTGAAAGCCCTGCACTGGAAGGAGCGGCAGCCGAAGGCGCAGTGCCTGCACCTCCTGCCTTTGAACCTGTTCCGGATGTGACAGGGGAGCTAAGGGAGCTTGCCAGTGAATACCCGGAAAGGGCCGCAGCCCTGATAAAGGTCTGGCTCAGGGAAAAACAGGAAGGATCAGAAGAAGATTAAGACAATGTTTGATATCGGAGACCTGAAAGATCCACATGGCCCGGCCAAGGCGGCCATCTTTCTCCTTGCCATGGGAGAGGCATTTACCGCCGAGGTGTTCAGATACCTCAAGGAGGAAGAGGTAAGAAAGGTGTCTGCCCTGATGGCCCAGATACAGAACATCCCGGGAGAGGCAGTGCAGAAGGTCCTTGACGAGGTCAGGAGCAAGATGGCCATGGTTCAGGGCGAAGTAAGTGTCCCGGTTGAGGAGTTTCTCAAGAAGGTGCTCTTCTCATCCATGCCGGAGGATCAGGCAAAGCAGATATACGAAGACATAATGAGGCAGCTTCATCCCTCCACCTTCCAGAAGCTTTCCAACCTGGAGCCAAAGGTCATAGTCAATTTCTTGAGCAATGAGCATCCGCAGACAATTGCGGTAATCCTTGCCCACCTGGAGCCGTCTCATGCTGCCCAGATACTGGAAGAACTCAATGACAAGCTCCAGGCAGACGTGATGCTCAGGATTGCCAACCTTGAAAAGATCAGCCCTGAAATAGTGGCTGAAATAGACCGGGTCCTGGAAGAGGAACTCTTTTCCGTTGAGATGAGTGATGCTACCAAGGTGGGAGGTGCCGAAAAGGTGGCAGAGATACTCAACAGCGTGGAGCGGACACTGGAAGACACCCTCATGGAGCAGATTGAGGATACGTCGGAAGAGCTGGCAGAAGAGATAAGAAAACTCATGTTCAAGTTCGAGGATCTTCTTCAGGTGGATGACCTGGCAATTGTGGCCATATTGAAGGAGATCAGCACCGAGGAGCTGAAGCTTGCCCTGAAGGCCGCCTCCGAGGAACTGAGGGCGAAGTTTTTCAACAACATGTCCGAAAGGGCCGGGATGATGCTCAAGGAAGACCTGGAGGCCATGGGGCCGGTTCGCCTGAAGGATGTGGAACAGGCCCAGCAGGCTATCATCCGGGTGGCCAAGAGGCTTGAAAGCGAGGGCAAGATCGTGCTCGGCGGAAAGGGCGGGGACGATGTGCTGGTATAGCTTGGAAAGGTGGTTTGAAACGTGGCAAGGGTGATAAAGCAGGGCAAGTGCGCCTACTCCTTTGTCAGGCAGCAGCCGGATTGCTCCTCCAGGGGAAAAGAGGAGCACGATGACAATTTCAACACCCTCTATTGCATGCTTCCGCCAGGGCACAATTCACCGGATTCGGGAGATTCCTGTGACTCATCGGGCGAGGCAGATATCCTTGAAACAAAGAAGGAGCAGTGCCGAAGGCTTCTTGAGGAGGCCAGAAACCAGGCCATGGCATTGAAGGCCGAGGCGGAAGAGGTGCTTGCAGCTGCCAGGGCCAGGGCTGCGGAAATAGAAAGTGAGGCCTACTCCCAAGGATACGAGCAGGGCCAGAAAGACGGCGAGGAACTTGGCAGAAAGCAGTTCAGCGTGGGGCTCCAGCACCTTGAGTCGGTGATTGAAAGCCTGAAGAAGGAATCATTGAACCTTGCACCAAAATACGAGGCCCAGATGCTCCAGACGTGTCTCCTCGTGGCGGGAAGGCTTGTTGAAAAGGAGATAGTTTGCGACAGGGAACTGATCTTGAGGGTGCTGAGAAGCTGCCTCCAGAAGGCGGTGGACGGAAGCAGTATAACTGTGCATGTGCATCCAAGGGACATGGAAAATTTGAGTGAACCCTTTCTTGAAAGGCTTGCCTCCCCTGGCGGGAACAAGGTCAAGGTCAGGGCAAATGCCACGGTGAAAAGGGGTGGATGCCTGGTGGAGACGGAATTCGGACTTATAGATGCGTCCCTGGAGTCAAGGTGGAAGGCCATGCTTGAAGGCATAGGGGAAACACTCAAGGAGCGCACCGGGGTGGAACTTGATGAAGGCGTCAGAAAGCTTCTTTGAGACAGCCGGCAACGCGTCAGCGGTTATTTCCACTGGCGGCCTGTTCCAAATAATATTTCAGGTTTTCAGAAGATACCTCAACGGGGCAGGGATACACCCATGACCATTGCTGAAATAGATCTTGCCGCCTACGGGCGAAGTGCCGAGACAACAGATCTCATAAGATCCTGCGGCATAGTGCAGGAAGTCATAGGCATGGTGATAGAGGGGCTCGGGCCCGGGGTTCCCGTAGGGGGGATCTGCTCGGTAGAGGTCAAGGGGTCGGACGTCCTGCAGGCCGAAGTGGTGGGGTTCAGGAAAAACAGGGTCCTGCTGATGCCCCTTGGCGACATGAGAGGCATAGAGCCTGGCAGCAAGATTTGGGTGAGCGACCAGGAAGCGGCAGTTGGAGTGGGGGATGGGCTTCTCGGGCGCATACTCGACGGTACAGGATGTGCCATTGATGGCAGAGGCCCCTTGAACCCGGATGATCGTTACCCACTTTATGCCTCGCCCCTTAACCCCATGGAAAGGCCTAGGATCGATACCCCGGTGGATGTGGGGGTAAGGGCCGTAAATGCATGCCTGACCCTTGGAAAGGGGCAGCGGATAGCCATAATGGCGGGTTCCGGTGTAGGCAAGAGCACCCTTCTCGGAATGATAGCCAGGCACACGGCAGCAGATGTGAGCGTGATCGCCCTTATCGGAGAAAGGGGAAGGGAACTGAGGGACTTTATCGAAAGGGATCTTGGAGAAGAGGGCCTTGATCGGTCAGTGGTGGTAGTTGCCACCTCCGACCAGCCCCCTCTCATACGCCTTCGGGGAGCCTACCTGGCCATGGCCATTGCCGAATATTTCAGGGACAGCGGCAGGGACGTGATCCTCATGATGGATTCGGTCACCCGCTTTGCAATGGCTCACAGGGAAGTGGGGCTGTCCATCGGAGAGCCGCCCACCTCCAGGGGATATACGCCATCTGTTTTTTCAGAGCTTCCAAAGCTCCTGGAAAGGGCGGGCAGGAAGGATACCGGCGGCAGCATAACAGGCATCTACACGGTGCTTGTGGAAGGCGACGACATGAACGAGCCCATAGCGGATTCTGTCCGAAGCATCGTGGACGGTCACATCGTGCTGAAGAGGGAACTTGCCCACCAGGGGCATTATCCGGCTATAGACATCCTTTCCAGCGTGAGCAGGCTCATGAATGACATTGCAGCCCCGGGGCAGATAAAGACCTACCAGGAGCTGGTGAAGGTGCTTTCAGTCTATGAAAGGGCAGAGGATCTTGTAAACCTCGGGGCATATACCATGGGGACCAATCCCGACATAGACTTTGCCCTGAACAAGATCGGGGATATCAAGGCGTTTCTCAGACAGGACGTTGACGAAAAATCCAGCCTGGAAGACAGCATCTCGGAAATGATAAGGATATTTCAGTAACTGGTCATGGCATTCGAGTTTCGTCTAAAGGCCCTGCTTAGAATAAGAAAGCGCATGGAGGAAGCGGCGGAGATGAAATTTGCATCCCTGGTGCAAAGGAGGGACAGGGCCAGGGTCGCCCTTGAGACCGAAACAGCAAGACTTGAGGAGGCCAGAAACCACATGGAAAAGAAGATGAAAGAGGGCATGATGTCCGACGAATTCCAGTTCAGATGGTTGCAGATTTCCCATCTCGAGGAGCAGTGCAAGAAGTTTGCCGCAGACCTGGAATCGGCCGAGGCAGACTTGCTCCTGGGCAGGAAAGAGCTTGCGAGGAGGCATGTGGAAAAGGAACTGGTATCCAATCTGCAGCAGAGGGATCTCAGGAAATACCTCCAGGAGGTGGACAGGCAGCTGCAAAAGGAGCTGGATGACCTGGCTTCACTAAGACATGGCCGATCGAGGAGTTTGCAGGCATGAAGCTAGGAATTCATTTGGCAGGTAAAAGAGAATCCGGGCACAGGTGCAGCGCTGGAGGCTTCATGGCCGGTTTATGGTTGATCTTTTTGCTGGCTATATCTGCAGCCATCCTTCCGGGAAAGACCGCGGCAGGCGGGGAAAACGAGGGCCTGAAGGCGCAGCCGCCCTCTGGTTCCGAGGTGAAAGGGGATGCCTCCTTGGACAGGTCGAAAGACTGTCATCCCAGGCTGCTGGCATTGCTCAGGCAGAAAAACCTGTATCTCCAGAAAAGGGACCAGGACATCCGGAAGGAGGAACAGGACCTGGATTTTCTGAAACGGGAAATGGAAAGCAAGGTGAAGATCCTCAAGGATCTGCAGAGAAGCCTGGAAGGGCCCGTAAAGAAAAAGAAATACCAGGAACAGGCCAAGCTCCAGCACCTGGCAGGCGTTTACGGGGCCATGGAACCCGCCAGGGCCGCAGCCCTACTGGACAAGATGGATGAAGATACTGTGACAAAGCTCTTTGCCATCATGAAGAGCAAGAAGGTGGCACCCATCCTTGCCAGGATGTCGCCGGACAAGGCTGCAAGGATAAGTGCATGTCTTTACAGGAAGCCGCCTGACCTATAGAATTACCAGGCCTGAAGCACGGCCAGCTTGACATTTAATAGGTTGATCATATATTATTTTGCACTCAAGCCTGTGGCAGGTGGATCTTTCTTGCCACAGGGGCGGGCTCTGGCCCTTGGCGCAGGAAAGTCCTGATGCGGTTTCTCGTGGCACGTTTCCGGTGCCCTTCGGGAAACAGCGTTATTCGTTGTTTTTCCAGCGACTGCTTGATTAACAGGTTGATGCGGGTGTAGCTCAGCTGGTAGAGTACAAGCTTCCCAAGCTTGGGGTCGCGGGTTCGAAGCCCGTCACCCGCTCCATCCCTTTTTGAGGTTGGACTGCCTGACACCGTTTTTGACGCGCGGTTACGGCAGTGCTTACTTCGATGAGTGGAGGTATAAAATTTTATATCTTTGTCTCTGGAGAAGTGGGCTCTGCCCACTTTTTTTATTGTTGAAACATGGGATTTGAAGAAAGAAAAAGGGAAATAGAGGCCAGGGTAACCGAACTGGTGGAACCCCTGGTTCGATACGACCAGATGGAGCTTGTCTGCGTTGAATACGTCAGGGGCCCCAGGGGGCCGGTGCTGCGGCTGGTAATAGACAGGGCCGGTGGCGTAACCCTGGACGACTGTACGCGCATAAGCAGGGTTGCAAGCGATGTGCTCGACGTGCATGACCCTGTACCCGGGAGTTACAACCTCGAGGTTTCATCTCCCGGAATCAACAGGCCCCTGGTGAGACATGAAGATTATGAAAAATTTGCAGGGCAGAAGGTCCTGGTCAGGACTGTTAGCGCCATCGAGGGCAGAAAGAAGTTCAGGGGTGTCTTGAAGGGCATAAAGGATGAAAAGGTGATAGTGGAGACATCCGCCGAGGAAGTTGCCCTTCCCCTGGATAGCGTGGCAAAGGCAAGACTCGATATTCTTTGATTGGGGATGAGATATATGGAAATAGGACTTAAGAGAATAATAGACCAGGTCAGCCGTGAAAAAGGCCTTGAAAGAAGTGTGCTCATTGCGGCCATCAAGGAGGCCATAAGCTCGGCTGCAAAAAAACGCTTCGGTTCCAAGATGGATATCGAGGTCAACTATAATGAAAACACGGGCGACCTGGAGGTCTACCAGTTCCGCACAGTGGTGGAAAAGGTGACTGACCCGGACGTGGAGATTTCCCTGGAAGAGGCCAGGGAACTGGACCCTGAAAGCGAACTCGGGGACAGCATAGGCACCAAGATGGAGATGGAGGAGCTTGGACGCATAGAGGCCCAGTCTGCCAGGCAGGTAATCATCCAGAAGATGAAGACTGCCGAGATGGATGTCATCTATGACGAATTCAAGGACAGGGAGGGAGAGGTGGTAAACGGCCTGGTGCAGCGCTTCGAGCGGGGCAACGTGGTTGTCAACCTCGGAGGCACAGAGGCCCTGCTTCCTCCTGCAGAGCAGATACCCACGGAAAGCTACCGCCGCGGAGACAGGATTCGTGCATATATAGTTGAGGTCAGGAAGACCCAGCGGGACACGCAGATCATCCTTTCCAGGACCCATCCGGAATTTTTGAAGAGGCTCTTTGAGATAGAGGTTCCCGAGATAGCCGAAGGCATAGTGCAGATCATGGGTGTTGCCAGGGAGCCTGGCAGCAGGTCCAAGATAGCGGTCAGCTCAAGCGATCTGGATGTTGACCCGGTGGGTGCATGTGTGGGCATGAGGGGTTCCAGGGTCCAGACCATAGTGCAGGAACTCAGGGGCGAAAAGATAGACATAGTTCCCTGGAGTCCTGACCCGGCCAAGTTTGTCTATAACGCCCTGGCGCCTGCAGAATGCACACAGGTTACCGTGGACGAGGTCAACGAGGTGCTGGAAGTCATAGTGCCAGACGACCAGCTGTCCCTTGCCATTGGCAGGCAGGGACAGAACGTGCGGCTTGCCGCCAAGCTCATGGGCTGGAAGATAGATGTAAAGAGCGAGACAAGGTACAAAAACAGCCAGGATCCAAACTACCAGGCAATGGTGGAATACCTGGAGATGAGCGAGAATATCGCGGACCATCTCTTCAAAAAGGGTATCCGTACCATAGGTCAGCTTGCACAGGCAGATCCAGAGGAACTCAGGAAGGATGCCGTGCCCTTCGTGGAGGCAGCCCGCCTCTTCCTGGAGGAACACGGCGACGAATATGCCCAGGTCGATGTTGCCGGCCTGGCAGACGAGGAGACCGATGAGGCCGAACCGGCTATGGAAGGAGCCGAGGCCGAAGAAGTCCAGTCCGGGGAAGCTGAACCTGGGCAGGAAGATACTGCAGCAACTGAAGAAGAAATCCAAGGCCCTTCTGGGGAAGCGCCCGAGGAAGTTTCCGAGGCCGAAGCCCAGGACAGTGAAAGCCGGAAAAGGCTTTCTGAAGCCGGTACAGGTTAGGAAGATGCATCTTGGGCAAGCAGATGGAACGCCCGGATCTGGCCCCGGGGCGTGATAGGGCCTGGAGCCCATGTCAAGGGAGCCGGTACGGATGTGTGTCTTTTGCAGGAAACGGTTTGCCAGGTCGGAACTGACCAGGTTTGCAGCCAGGGACTCATGTGCAGTGATGGATGAAAACGGCACACTTCCCGGCAGGGGTGCCTATTGCTGCCGCAAGTGTCTGCCGCTGGCAGATGAAGACGGAAAGGGTCTTTTGAAAAGGGCCTTGAAAATAAGTTAGACGGAATCGCATTTTTTCGGGGGTAATAACTGGAATGGCAAAAATCAGAGTACATGAACTGGCCAAGGAATTCGGCATTTCCAGCAAGGAAATGGAAGCCAGAATAAAGGATCTTGGCTATCCCATCAGGAACTACATGAGCACGCTGGAAGAATACGAGGCTCAGGATATCAGAAGGAAGTTGAAGTTCCAGGAAAAGGAAGATCAGGAGGCCCAGGAAAAGCCCAAAAAGGTGATCCGGCGCCGCCACAAGGTGCTTCATATAAAGAAGATGATCATCAGGCGTAAGAAAGACTCGGAAGAGGAAGTGGTGGAAAAAGACCTTTCCGGGAAGACAAGGCCTGCAGTCACCAAATCTCCTGAAAAGGAAACAAGGCAAGAGGCACCTGTCAGCCCTGAAGAAGAAACAACGGAGGCCGAGGCTGCAGAAACCGCCAGGGAAACCGTTGCCGAAAAGCCTTCCAAGGCCGAAACCGTTGAGAAAGAGCCGGAACCCATTGCCAGAATAATACGCCCCGCCCCTGTCAAGGAAGAGAAAAAAGAGGTTGTAAAAGAAGAGGCCAAGCCCCCTGCAGCCAAACCCGAAGAGGAGAAGGCGGAAGAGGTTGCCCCCGGAAAACCGGAAACCATTGAAGAGGCCCCTGAAGAGGAGAAAAAGGCAGAGATTTCCGAGGCCCATGCTGAAGAAAAGGTCGCTGCAAAGGAAAAAACTGCCAAGGAAGAGGCCAAGGTGGAAGGGCAGCCAGGGGAAAAGGCCCCCAAGGAGGAGAAGAAGGCTCCAGAGCCCAAGACCTTTGTCAAGATTCTGGACAGGCCAAGGATCGAGATACCCTAGGTCAAGAAACCGGAGAAGCCCACTGCTGCAGGTTCCAGGGGCAGGGCCAAGCCTGCCCAAGGAAAGCCGGCAGGTATGCCCGGTGCGGCAGGCCCCATGCCTGCAGCTCCCGGCAAGGGCAAGAAAAA
>CAYZJS010000080.1:0-7498 GCA_964478865.1 uncultured Thermodesulfatator sp. | reverse complement strand
GGCATCAAGGAAATTCCATCCCTCTATCAGCTGGTATCCAGCCGTACCAGTACCCCACAGCATGACAAGTAGGGAGGAGATGAGTACAATTTTTCTGGTTATCATGCAGGCATGTCGGTTCCAGTGATATGAGGGGCCGGGCGGCAACAGTCACCACAGGCCCAGCCCTGATGTACAACCCGGTTTAGAGCCTGGCTGCCCTGGAAAGTACCTTGCTAAAACTCCTGAGCCCCAGCCTGTAATCCGACGGCAGGTGAACGTGCACTACCCGCCTGTTGATATGGTTGAGGGCTTCAAAGTCTCCCACTGCCTGGGCAAACTGGATGTGCCAGAAGGATATGCCAAAACCGGGCACCGGTTCGTAATCCTTTGAGCGCTTCCTGGTAAAGATTATGAAACCCGCGGAGATCGGCCCTCCCTTGTGGAGCTGACCACTGGAATGAAGGTACCTCGGGCCATAGCCCGCCACTGTGGCACAACCTCTTTCTTGCCTGACGAGGTGCCGCATTTCTCCTATAATCTCGTCCACCACAGGATCGTAGGGCAGGTAGGCGAGAAATCCCATGTAACCCCAGGTGGGAAGGACCTGGAATATATCCCTTAGGCTTCTGGCCAGCCCTTTCATGGAGGCAGCAATGACGGAAGAGGCCCGGAAGTTGATTCGGCTTTGAGGGTCTACCCAGAAGGAGACAGGCATCTTGCCTTCCTCGATATATTGCTCAAGTGTCAGCCGGGTCATCTCCTTTGAAACCTGGACGTCCGGCTCATTAAAGGCGTTGACGCCTATGAAGTGACATGCAAGGGCAGTTGCCATCTCCCACAAAAACACCATGCCGCCCAGGTCATAAAGGTCACCCAGTTCCAGCCTGTAGGTGGGAAAATCCGCCTCCACAAGCTCCTTTACAAAGGCATCCAGGGACTGTTCGGCAGGCGTGGATTTCATCCTGGTATACACAAATGTCCTCTCACCGCCATAAAACCCGGGAATGCCCGTGGATTCGCCCACTATTGGCACAAAACCCAGGGTGTCCTTTCCGCTGCTTTCCGCAATGAGCTGTTCCAGCCACAGGGCAAAGGCCCTGACTGGCTTGTCCATGAGCAAAGTCAGCTTGTCCCTGCTCTGACTACCGTTTTCACCGAGAAATTCACCCAGAAGGTAGCCAGGGTTTTTTTCCGGAGATACGTCAGGCCCACAGCTTTTTACCATGTCGGATGCACGGTCAAGAAGCATGTCGATATCGACACCCAGGGCGGCGGCTGGAATCAGGCCGAAGTAGGAAAGTGCAGAATACCTGCCACCAATATCCTGGAAATTGAGAAAACAGTATCTGAACCCCTTTTCTTCTGCCAGTTTTTCAAGTGGGGTTTCCGGGTCAGTGATGGCCGCAAACTGCTTCCCCGGCTCAGGAACCAGCCCTTTAAGCTTTTCCCAGAAAAAATTAAACAGTGCCCGGACCTCTGTAGTGGTTCCGGATTTGCTCGAAACAATGAAAAAGGTGCGTTCAAGCCCGGATGTTTCTATCCTTTCAACTTCCTGAGGGTCGGTGGTGTCGAGCACTGCAAGTGGCGGATAGCCTTCGCCGGGGCCGAAAACCTGCGAAAGCACAAGGGCAAAAAGGCTCGAGCCCCCCATGCCCAGGAGACATACCCTGTCAAATCCCCCATCTTTTATGAAGTTTCCGAATCTTTTTATCTCGTCGAGCCTGGGAGTGATCCTTGGAATTACATCCATCCAGCCCAGCCTGTTGACTATGGCCGGAAAATCCTCCTCTTTTTCCGACCATAGTGACGGATCCTTTTTCCAGAAACGCTCGAGTAAGGCCTGCTTCTCCTGAAGAGTCAGCTTGTAAGGTCTGGTTGCCACTATTGCCCTCCCTCTCCCTGGGATTTTAGAAATTATACTGCTAAAAAAATGTACCTTGTAATGAAACGTCCGTTAACCCGGAAGTTTTTCCACCTTTTTCCTCATGATCTCCAGCAGTTCTTCCGGTTTCTTGTTGTGAAGAATCTCGTAAAACTGGCTCCTGTAGTTTTTCACCAGGCTGACGCCTTCTATTACCACGTCATAGCCTGTCCACTTCCCGTTTTTCTTGACAAGGCGGTATTCCACGGGAATTTCCTGGTCGTTTTTTATGATCTTGGTAGGTACTGCCGCCTTGGTGGAGGTCAGCATCTTTTCTTCCTCGAAGATCACCTTTTCGTTGGAGTAGTTTTCTATCTTGGTGAGATAGATCTTCTCAAGGAGCTTGGAAAAGAGTTCTTTGAATTCCTTGAATTGTTCCTTGGTAAAACGCCTTTTGTACCTGCCAAGCACACGTTGGGAAATGTCATTGAAATCAAAGATCTGGTTGACGAGGCTCCTAAGCCTCTGCCGGCGCTCCTCCTTGTGGGCATCTCCCTTGTATCTGGGATCTTTCAATATATCAAGGACTTCATTGACGAGCCTTTCTATTTCCTGCTTTGGGGAATTGTCCACGGCCACGGCGCCTGCCTTTCCGGCAGGAGGACAGGCCACAAAACAGGAAGAGATGATAAAAAATGCCACCAAAAATCCGAGTTTATTTTTCATTTCCATAGTTATATTCTGCCTCCCGAGTTTTCAAGTATTGACCGTCTTTTGCTCCAGGATCTGCTATTTAACATCTCCAAACACGTATTTACTAATCAGGCTTTCTATGTCAACTGCAGATTCAGTTTCAGTGATCACATCTCCAGGTTTGAGAATTTCATCCGAACCGCCAGGTTGAATGCTTATATACTTGTCTCCAATGAGGCCGCTTGTCTTTACAGAGGCTATGGCATCTTCCTGTATGGGGACGTCCCTGTGGATTTTCATGGTGACAACCGCCACGAAATCCTTGGTGTCAAGCAGTATTTTTGTAACCCGGCCAATCTCAACCCCGGCCATCTGTACGCTGCTGTCCGGCTTGAGCCCTGCGACTGAATCGAACTTGGCTACGAGATTATAGAAATCTCCGCCAATTAGTTCCATCTTTCCGAGCTTGACAGTCAGGTAGCCAACACACAGAATCCCGATAAGGACAAATATTCCGACCAGTGTCTCCTGTGAATATTTTTTCATCTTGGTCCTCTTTTTTTATCACATTCCATTTTAGCAATGACCTTTTGATTTTTTCTGGCCCGGGAAATGACCTCTTCAAGGTCCATCCGGTGCCGGATTTCCACGATCCCGGCCTTTATGGCAAAATCCATGCAGACCTTTTTATAGCTCTGGGGCTTCATCAGGTCCTGCCTGGAACATTCTGCTGTTATCTCCTTTATGATTAGTTCGGCCCTGGAGGCATCCGCCTGGGGAATGACCGTCAGTATCTCTTCAGGCCCGAACCTTGCAGCATAGCCGGCGGTACCAAGATTTTCCCTGAGCGTCATGCCGATGCACTGGAATATCCGCTGGGCGGCGATATAGCCCACCTTTTCCCTGATTTGCTCAAGGCTGTCCACGGAAAAAAGGACAACAGAGAAAACATCCTGGAATCTGCCGATCCTTTCAAGCTCCTGTTTCAGGGCGCGCTCCACTTCAAACTTGGAATGGAGCCCGGTAAGCTGATCCTGAAGGACCTCCTGCCCGTGGATAAACTGCCAGACAACCTCGTTGTCTGATTGTTCCAGCTCCAGAGGGGTACCCTGAAAGGCAATCTTTTGATTCTCGATGATGGCGACCCTGTTGCTGATGAAAAATACATCCGGGATGTCATGGCTGACCATAACACCGGTAAAACCGATCTCCCGCTGGTAATGGGCCACCATGTTCAAGACGGCATTCTTCCTCAGGGGGTCAAGGCCCGTGGTGGGTTCATCAAAGAGGATCATTTCAGGCTCGGTAACCACGGCCCTTGCCAGGGCGACCCTCTTCTGCATACCCCCTGAAATCTGTGACGGGTATTTGTGTTCGACGTCTCCCAGTTCAAACTGGTGGATGCGGAACATGACCTTTTCCCTGATCTCGGATGCAGGCATCCTGGTCCTTTCCACCAGGGGCAGGGCTATGTTTTCAAAGATGGTAAGGGAGTCGAACAGGGCATTGTTCTGGAACATGTAACTCAGTGAGCGCTTGAACTGCTTCCATTCCGCCTTGGTGAACTGGCTCAAGGGCTTCCCCCTTACCAGGATCTGTCCTGAATCCGGTTTGAGCAGGCCGATTATGTGTTTAAGCAGTACACTTTTTCCTGCTCCGCTTTTCCCGATGATCGCGGTTATCTCACCCTGGTAGATGGACAGGTTGGCCTTGTTCAGCACCTGGAGGTTACCGAAACTCTTGCAGACGTCTTTGAATTCTATGAACGGTTCAGACATGATTTTTTAAAGGAGAAAGGATGTGAGGATGTAATCCACCACGAGTACCAGTACGCAGGAAATGACGACTGCAGAAGTGGTTGCAAGGCTGACGCCCCTGGCACCGAATCCCTCGGAGCGCATGTGGGTGAAATAGCCCTGGTAGCAGCAGATGGTGGAAACGATAAGCGCAAAGGCCAGACTCTTGAGAAACCCTCCAGTTATGTCCTTTAGCACCACGCTGTCATAGATCCTGTTGAAATATATCCCGGAGTTTATGCCAAGGAGTACGACACCGGTGAGAAAACCGCCGAAAATTCCTATTACATCGAAAAGCGCCGTAAGCATGGGAAACACTATTACAGAAGCTGCCATCCTGGGGCTTACCAGGTACCGCATGGGGTTTATGTCCATGGTGTCCAGGGCATCTATCTGTTCGGATATCCTCATGATGCCTATCTCTGCAGCGATGGATGAGCCCGCCCTTCCTATCACCATGAGTGCGGTAAGGACCGGCCCAAGCTCACGGATCAGGGAAAGGGCTACGGCAGCCCCGAGCATGCCCTCGGAACCGAACTTTACAAGGGTGTAATATCCCTGGAGTCCAAGGACCATGCCTGTAAAAAGCCCGATCAGGCTGATAATGAGAAACGATTTGACCCCTATGAAATAGACCTGCTGGATGATCTTTCTGAACTGAAAAGGCAGGGAAAAAATGAGGGCCAGCCCATAGGTGAAGAATATGCCCACGGCTCCGAGTTCACCTATGATGTCAAGGCTTTTCCTGCCCAGCCAGTTGATGGCGGACAAGATTCCCTGGTTCGCAGTATCTACGCTTTTTTCAGCCATTTACCAGGTAAGCTCCTGTTGAATTTCAGGAAAGAATCGCATCTTTGAACTCATCGAAACCAACCCTCTTGATCAGTCTGCCCAACCGTTCTGTTTTTTTTGCGTGGCTGTTGAAATAATCAATAATCCTTTCTGCCAGGTCCAGGGCCTGCTGATCGTCAAGGCCGGTTTTCAGTTCCCGGGCAAGCAAGGGCCTTGCACCTCCGTTTCCCCCGACCGTGGCTATCCAGCCTGCATTTTTTGCATGAAAACCCAGGTCCTTGATGCAGTTTTCCGCGCACTGGTTAGGGCATCCTGAAACTCCTATCTTGAACTTCCAGGGAAGTTTCATCCCGTGGTAACGCCTGTCAAGCTCCGTGGCCAGGGCCAGGGAATCGCCCTTGGCTAGCCTGCAGAAAGTGGTTCCGGGGCATGCCTTGACACTCCTTACACAGAGTCCTATGGCAGCTCCCGGGTTGATATCAAGCTCCGACCACACGGCATCTACTTCTTCTTCCCTGATGCCTACAAGGGCTATGCGCTGTGCACTTGTCAACTTGAGGGTGGCTCCATATTTTTCTGAAACATCCGCGAGCCTTCTCAGCTGTTCCGGCGTGACAAGGCCCATGCCAAGGTGCGGTACAATGGCATAGGTCTTTTTGTCCCTTTGAATTACAGCCCCTTTCTCGCCGTCTTTCAGCATGACCTGTTACCCCGTTTTATTCAATTTCGATACACTTGGTCGGGCATATGGCTGCCGCCTGTTCCAGCACTTCCTTTTCTATTTTTTCTCCATGCCCGACAAATTCCGCCTTTTCAAAACTTTCATCCATTTTGAATGCATCAGGGGAGACCTCTTCACAGCTGCCGCACCCCTTGCATTTGACCTTGTTGATAAAAACCTGACTTTCCATTTGATCTCCTGGGTGAAAGCCGGTGTTTCCAGCCGACTTGCACCTCCTTGCCTTATCCCGAGTTCGGTGACTGGGCAGGCACGTAATGCAATTCCCGTGGTTAAATCAGGGGTTACCTGTCATTGACTGATGACCCTTGTCCCTTTACAAAAAAGGCCTTCTGAAAATAATCTGGAAGTCTCGGAAATGTCAATGGAATGTTGGATATGATGGCAAATTAAACCAAAGGCCGTTTCTAAAAGTTTACCCGGATTATGAAGCTGGGAGTTTGCCTAAGATCCAGGGCATAAAGGGCGGTGACATACCAGGGTATTTCAAGTCCTTGATAACGCGGCAGATTAGGTGAAATTGCCGGCCCATTGTGGCTGCAAGTGCCTGGAATATGATGTTGAAATGGTACTCCTCCTTTCGGGTGAACGAATTGCCTGCACGAATCGGAGCCAACCATTTGGTTGTTCAAATGTTCCCGGCATCCAGAACCTTGTTCAACATGCTTGAAAGCTGGTTTATGGTAAATGGCTTGTTCAGGAAGGGGATTTTTTCTGGAATAAGTCCCTGTTTTTCAATGGCCTCCTGGCTGTAGCCGGACATGAATAATACGGGCAGTTTCGGGGCAAGTTTTCTTGTTTCTTGGGCAAGGACAAGGCCGCTTGTTCCAGGCATGACCACGTCGGTTACCAGCACGGAGGGGGCAGGGGATTCCGGGTTTTTCAGGTACCTTATGGCCTCTTCAGCAGTGGAAAAAAGAACGACATCGAAACCGAGCCGCTTCAGATAATCGCTTACGGTCATCTTGACCAGCTCCTCGTCTTCAACCAGTACTGCCACCTGTCCGGGTTGGGCCCTGAACATAGCCTTACTGTCTTCGAATCTCCTTCCATATCCCTTTTCCCGGGAAGCAAGGGGCAGCAGTATGTTGACTTGTGTGCCCTTTCCAGGTGCGCTTTCCAGAAAGACGTGGCCTCCGCTTTGCTTTATCGTCCCGTAGACCATGGCAAGCCCCAGCCCTGTTCCCTGTCCGAGGGGTTTCGTGGTGAAAAAGGGTTCAAATGCCTTTTCCAGCACCTCTGGCTCCATTCCGCACCCGGTATCCTCAACCTGGATAAGGGCATGAAGGCCCTTTCCAAGCATGGCAGATCCCCTGAAGTCCGATGGTCTTTTCAACCTGGTCCTTACGGTTAGGGTACCGCCGTCTTCCATTGCATCCCTGGCGTTTATGGCAAGATTGAGAAGGACCTGCTGGAGCCTTCCGGGATCAACTTCCACCAGTATGTCTTCCAGGGCTAGATCGAATTTTACAATGATGTTATCTCCAAGGAGCCGTTCGAAGAGCCTGGATGAATCCCTTACAGCCTGGTTCAGTACAATCTTCTTGGGCTGAAGGGCCTGTTTCCTGCTGAATGCAAGGAGCTGGTTGGTGGTTTCAGAGGCCCTCTTGGCTGCCTTTTCAATGATTTTAAGCT
>CAYZJS010000079.1:0-31105 GCA_964478865.1 uncultured Thermodesulfatator sp. | reverse complement strand
ATTACTGTTTATGATGGTAGTGGTACAGGTTCTGATTGGCATGGAGCACAGGAGGATCAAGAAGTAGAACCAGGATGTGTCGGGTCTCAGGAGTGGGATCTTGAGGGCTTTTTCTTAAATGGTTCAGAGCTACAGGTAATTGCAGGTTTTGATTTTTTGAATGGTGAAGGAAACTTCGGTATTGGTGATATCTTTTTTGACATAGATGGCGATTATGATCCCGATGTTTCGACAACCAATAGCAACACAGATGTTAATAATATTTTTGGTCTTGATTATGTGCTTGATCTCGATGTAACCAACAATAGCTATACCATATATAAGCTTTCTAGTTCGTCATTGCTGACAACCGTTTATTATGATCAAAATACCCATTCAAATCCTTATGCTTACGCGGAAGGGGGTAATCAAGTAGGAACCGGTTCATTGAAATATTATGATAGTCTTTCGGATTCAGATGTCGGAAATCTATCAGGTGGTACTCACTATGCTCTTACCGGAATTGATCTCGGTTTCTTGGGTGGTAAAAGCTTTACTGTTCATCTTACAGAGGGATGCGGAAACGATAACCTCATGGGCAGTGGTACAGCCCCTGTACCTGAACCTGCCACTTTGATACTCATGGGAATGGGACTTATTGGCCTGGCAGGTTTCAGCAGGAGAAAGATGAACAAGAAGGCATAAAAAACCTCCGCTTACTATATCCTGTCTTTCAATGGGGAGCTGGCTGGCTCCCCATTTTAGTTTCTCCGAATTTTTAACATTAGTTTGTCTCCGGTCCGAAGGCGAAGGTCTTTTCTGGCATCCCCGCAGTTTACGGCTATTTCAACAAGATCAAAGCTGTTTACCAGGAAGAAGGGCGCGTTTTTCTCCGCCATGGAATATGTTGGGTGAAAGGGCAGGGATAAGTTCCTGGATTCAATGAAAAGAACAGGTGTGCCATGGCCGGAAGTTTCGTCCAGTAGTCTGGACGGAATATTGGTTACGGCGTTTCCGAACCGGTCGAAGTAGATGATTTGTCCCCTGACAGTGCCGTTTTTTACTTCCGGTTCCGGGAAGGAGAGGGGCTCCGGTGAGGTGTGCGGAGAGCCCAGGTCTCCAGGGCTAGTGCCAAGGCTGAGGAGTGCTGCCGTCGGTGCAAAGATGTCCCTTGCGTGAAAGGTCCTGCTGATCTTTCTCTGCCAGCCCCTTTCTTCAGTCAGCCTTGAAACCTTTTCGGGTATTATCTTCAGGCATTGCACTTTGGGGTCCTTCCGGATAATCGGGCCGAAGAGGCCGTTATCCGGGCCTACGAGAAACCGGTTTCTTGATTTTACGATCAGCCCGGCGCGGTTACTTCCTACGCCCGGGTCAACCACCGAAAGAAAGATCGTGCCCGGGGGAAATTCCCTGAAGCTGAAATGCAGGATAAAGGCTGCCTGCCTGATATTCTGGGGTGAGATTTCGTGGCTGAGGTCTATTATCCGGGCTGCCTGGTTTATCGAGACGATTACACCCTTTACTATCCCCACATAGGGATCAGAAAGGCCAAAGTCGGAGAGAAAGGCTATCACTTAGAAATAGGTCTTTGTTTCAATGGGCACCTGGCCGTCGTCTTCGAATTCTTCAATGAGTTTTTGCCACCAGGTGGGCAGGGTGAACGAGGCCCTGTGGATATCCGGATTGTAATACCTGCCAAAATACCCGGTACCTGGCGCAGTTATGTCCCCGGCCTCGCTTCGTGATGCGGTCACAAAGGCGATTTCTCCGCCATAGGTGGGCATGGGGGCAAGGTATACCTTGACGTCTGGCAACACATCCAGGAAGCGGTTTCTTATAAATGGCATGACCCGCGGCATTGTTACAGGCAGCCCGGACTGGCGCACGATAACCCCGGTGTCGCCAAGGATATGGGCCAGGTTCCTGTGAAAGGGAGGCTCAAAGAGCACAATGGCCGGACCTATGGGATCGGTGGAATCGAGGATGATGAGGTCGAACTTTTCATTGGATGATGCGGCATTTTTTACATACTCGGCCCCGTCTCCGATTACGAGCTCCAGCCTTTCGTCCTTCCAGTTTCCGCAGATTTCCGGCAGGTACTTCCTGCAGCCCACAAGGACGTCCCTGTCAAGCTCCACCTGGACTATGCGTCGGACGGAGTCGTGTTTCTGGACTTCCCTCAGGATGCCTCCGTCCGCACCCCCTATAATCAGGACGGATTCCGTGGGATGGTTGCGGCCCAGTATGGGCACGTGCACCATCATCTCATGGTATATGAACTCGTCTCCCTGAGTGACCTGGACTATGCCGTCAAGTATGAGGCCCTTGCCCCACTGGGCATTTTCAAATATGACCATGTGCTGAAACGGAGTCCTCTGTTCGTACAGGAGCTCGATTTCATAACCATGGGTATATCCTGATCCGATCCTCTCGGACCACCAGTAGCCAGTCAAGTGTCCTCCAGTTCCAGAAGTTTTCCCCTGGCAAGTTCCATGACGTGGATGTTTCCGGGGTTAAGCCTGGCCTTCATGCGTTCCAGGGCGGCGTATGCCTCGTTCTGGTCCCTGGAAAATATGTCTATGGCCGCATAACCCTTTTCAGGCCATGTATGGATGAGTATGTGAAGGGCGGAATTGCTTGCAGTTGCGGAAACCCCGTAAGGATTGAACTGGAACGTCCTGATGGTGGTTTCTTCGCCGCTGTTCACCGGCAGGATGGTCCCCGCCTGTTCAAGGACTGAAGTCACGCTTTCTGCATCGGCAAGGGAGGAAAAGGGCGCATTCCACATTTCCACGAGAAGATGCGTGCTGAAGCCAGCCGACATGGCCCCGGCCAGCGTATTTACGGCCTTTTTCGATGAATCCCGGATGTCTTTTTGCAAAAGTGGAGTAGCTAAAGCCATGAGCAGCCCCCTCCAGGCAAAAGAAGTTAACGAAGCCTGCCTATTAATTTTTTTGATTCGGTCAGCTATGCCTGCCAGGTCCTGTTTGCCATCAGCTTCCGAAAAGAATCTACAAGCATAGAAAAGATAAAAACAAACAGCGAAAAATCAAACCATTTCACAGGGGAGATGTCAATATCGGCGGATATCTTTTTTGCCTGTCCGGTGCGGTGGTCCGGGGCATTTGGGCCAGGGGAGGGAAATCCTGGCAGGGGGATGGAGGGCCATTTCCAAGTTTTCCATTGAGAAAACACCTTGTGAAATTTATAATGATAAATCATGTCTTCCTTCCATTTAGTAGAAAAGACCTGTTGCGCCCACCATGAGGTAGAATCCCTTTTAAGCCAGCTCAGATGTCCTGCACTAATCCTGAACGGATCCGAGACGGTCATTCGGGCCAACCATGATTTCTTCGTGGAATTTTCCATGGAGGAATCCGATATTGAGCAAAGGCCCATTGATCATGTGCTGGGCCTTTTGGAAAAAAGGGGCATACAGGTTTTCAGGGTCCACGGCAGGCATTCTGTTCCCAGCGAGCTTTCAGGAAGCTTTGTAATCGAATCTGTTCCCGTGTTGCTGGACAAGGAATACGGCTTTGTCTGCATGTTTGTCAAGGACGACGCAACGGATGGGGAAGGTCTTTCCTCCACTGATATCATGGATTTCCTTGAACATGCCAATGACCTTGTCCAGAGTGTTTCACCGGATGGAAGGTTTCTATACGTGAACAATGCATGGAAGAGGACCCTGGGCTATAGCGCTGAGGAAATAAGGCAGATGGTCTTTTCCGATGTCATTGCCGACCAGTGCAGGGACCAGTGCAGCCTCCTGTTCCAGGAGGTCATGCGCGGGGAATCCCTGGAGCATGTGGAGGTGTCCTTCAGGGCCAAGGATGGCCGTACGGTCTACCTGGAAGGAAGCTGTAACTGCCGGTTCAGAAACGGAAAACCCGTCAGCACAAGGGGTATCTTCAGGGATATCACGGAGAAAAAGAGGATTCAGGAAGAACAGGACAGGCTGAAGAAGAGGCTCAAGAAGGCCGAACTGTTTGAAAGCCTGGGGCTGATGGCAGGCGGAATAGCCCATGACTACAACAACATCCTCATGGTTATACTGGGCTTCACGGAACTTCTAAAGAACAAGCTTGCTTCGGAACAGGACGTCCTCGGTTATGTGGAAAAAATAGAAAAATCGGCCAGGCGAGCCAAGGCCCTGACCCACCAGATGCTGGCATTTTCCGGGGCCGGCAGGATCTATCTTGAGGAGACGGACCTGAGCGTGCTGATCCGGGAAATGGAGCCGTCTTTAAGGGCGATGCTTCCCGGACACACTCGTTTGGAATTAAGGCTCGATGAAGGACTTCCCCTGGTTGAAGCGGATCCCGTCCAGCTTAAACAGGCCTTAAACAATCTCATTGCAAATGCCATGGAGGCCATAGATTCAGAAGAAGGCATTATCGTGGTGAGAACTGGCTCGCTGCACGTGAAGAAGGGCTTTTTTCACGATGCAGTCCTTGATGAGAACCTGCCTGAAGGCAGGTACTGTTTCGTGGAAATAGCAGACAATGGCCAGGGCATGACCCCTGACATAAGGGACAAGGCCTTCGAACCCTTTTTCACCACCAAGTTTGCAGGCCGCGGGCTCGGCCTTGCCTCCACTCTTGGCATAGTAAGGGGCCATGATGGTGCAATAAAACTTGAAAGTGTCCCTGAAAGGGGAACCCGGGTTACCATTTTCTTGCCAGCCTTGAATACTTCCCGGCCTTCTGATTAGATTCCTTTGCCGGACATGCCATTTGACCACGGGCCACGAAATGTGGGCCTTTAATGGTTGAATCGGAAACTCTCAGGGAAAGCCGGCAGGGGGAGCTTAGTGATGTCTGTTCTTCAAAAGATAGAAAGGGCCAGGGATCTTTATGGCAGGTTTTCCCCGGACATATCCGCACTTCCGGGCTTTGACCTGCTGCTGAAGGACTACAGAAGGCAGATACATCTTAGCAGGGAAGTGATGGAGGAGCTGGGGCTTCCGGAAACCTGCACCCACTGTGCTGTCAATATCCCCGGGGGAGGCTGCTGCGGCCCTGAAATAGCAGGTTGGTATGATACCCTGACCCTGCTCCTGAATCTCTTTTTCAGGGTGGATTTCCCGGGCCGGTCCTATTATCCGGATTCCTGCCTGTTCCTCGGAAAGGATGGCTGTGTGCTCCAGGCCAGGTACCATTTCTGCGTAAACTACCTTTGCAGCAGGATTACCGCCACTCTGCCCGCCCCGGACCTGGAGCGGCTCACCACACAGTCCGGAAGGGAGCTTTATGCCGCATGGCGGCTGGAAGGAATCCTCAGGGAATTTCTCTTTTCAAGGGGTGTGCCTGCCGACCATTTGGATTAAGGTTTCTCCCGAGGAAAAAAGGGAAATTATCCCGCCTTTCAGGTCCAAGATCTCACGTAACCAAGGGACTTCGACGGAAAAAAGACAGGGAAAAGGAAAAACCATCGGTCCCTTTTTTAATACGAAACGGCCAGATAAAAATCATGGAGATATTAGCCGCTGCCCCATCGAACCTTGAACTTGCCGCCCTGGAGGGGGTTTTTAAGAAACACCACTGTCCTGTCCTGGCATCGGGGATCGGCCCTGTAATGACAGCCCACGTGCTCACCAGGCATTTCGAGGTTTCTTCACCGGATATCCTTGTCCTTTGCGGGCTTGGAGGCCTTTATGCCGAAGGAGCAGGCTTCCAGCCAGAAGTCCTGCTTGCGGAGACGGAAGTCATGGCGGATTTTGGCAGGTGCACAATGGATTCCGTCCAGGGCCTTGATATAGAGGGGGAAGACACCAAGGTATTTTTCGATATTGCAAGTTCATGGGAGGGAGTCCTGGCCAAGGAAAAGCTTGTTTCAGCAGGATTCAGGCTCGCCAAAATGGCCACTTTATCCTGCGCCAGTGGAGATGAGTCCAGGGCACGAGTCATCCCGGGTCTTTTCGGCGTGCAGGTGGAAAACATGGAAGGCGCTGCTGCCGCCCTGGTCTGCCGGCACTACGGCGTAAGTCTCTATGAATTCAGGGCCATAAGCAATATTGCAGGAGAGCCTGATCACTCAAAGTGGCGGATAAAGGATGCCCTGGACAGTCTCTGCCGGGAGGTTGACAGATTCCTGGCCTTACTTTACAGATAGCGGGAATGGAACCTTCGGAAATATCCCTCGGCATATCACCATGCCCCAATGATACTTTTATCTTCTATCACCTCCTCCACAGGAAGGACCTGCCCTTCAGGCTCAGGCCGGTTATTGCAGATGTGGAGCAGCTGAATGTCATGGTCCTGGAGGGCAGGCTCGATGTCAGCAAGGTCTCCTTCGGCCTGGCTGCAAAGGTGGCGGAAAGGTACCTGATACTGGAAAGCGGAAGCGCCCTTGGAAGAGGCTGTGGCCCCCTGGTACTGGGGGCCAGGAGGCTTGCCAGGGAAGAACTGGAAGGCTCTGTTATAGCCATCCCTGGCACCAACACCACGGCAGCCCTGCTTCTGCAGCTTTACATGGGTTCCGGTGCGGCAAAATTAAGGCCGATGCTTTTTTCCAGGATCCCTGATGCCATCCTACAGGGGGAAGTTGATGCAGGGGTCGTCATCCACGAGACCAGATTCACCTACAGGGAGAAGGGGCTGGTCTGCCTGGAGGACCTTGGGAAGTGGTGGGAAAAAAAGACACAAAGGCCCCTGCCCCTTGGGGGTATTATTGCCAGAAGGGAACTTTCATCCCGGGTTTCAGGGATAATAGACCGGGGAATACGGGAAAGCATAGAATTTGCAATGGCTCATCCCGAAGAGACTTCGGGGTTTGTGACATCCCATGCCCAGGAGATGTCCCGGGGAGTCCAGAAGAAGCATATAGACCTTTACGTCAACGAGTTCTCCCTGGCACTTGGCAGGGAAGGAAGGGACGCGGTGCGGCAGCTCTTTGATCTTGCGGTTCAAAGCGGGGCGTGTCCGGTGGCTTTACCAGATTTGCCGCTGTTTCTGGCGGAACAACAGGAAAGACAGGAAGGAAATGGGAAATAAAGCAGATATTATCAGCATGATAATCCAGGCCGATCCGGTGGTGCAGATGGTCTTGGTGGTGCTCCTCCTCATGTCAGTACTTTGCTGGACCATAATCATCCTGAAGGCCAGGATGTTCAAGAAGGCAGGCTCTGCCAACGAGGAATTCGACGTATTTTTTTCAGAGGCGGTCAACCTGGCCCAGGTGGAGAGCAGGGCAAGGCGCATGAAAAATTCACCCATGGCACAGGTATTTCTGAGCGCCTATGCGGACTACCAGAACCTCCAGACGGACGTCAAGATGGACAACGTGAAACTGGTACGGCAGGCATGGGTGGACGTCCTGACCAGGAGCATAGAAAAGGCCATCAAGCTGGAGATCCAGGACCTGGAGGTGGCAGTGCCCCTTCTTGCCACCACGGGCAATTCAGCACCCTTCATAGGCCTGTTCGGAACGGTATGGGGCATAATGAGCAGTTTCCAGAACATAGGGCTCCAGGGTTCGGCAAGCCTTGCAACAGTTGCTCCGGGTATTTCAGAGGCACTGGTGGCCACTGCCGCAGGCCTTGCCGCCGCCATCCCTGCGGTAATCGCCTTCAACATGTTCATGAGTGCGGTTGCAGGCATGGAAAAGGAACTCGAGGCCTTCGGGGCCGAGTTCATCAACATGGTGGAGCGGGAGCTGCTAAGACGCGAGACCCATCACAGGGACAGCTCCTATCTCATGAACGGGGACAGGTGATGGGCATGGGTGGATCATCAAACGGCTGCAGGAGGCTTCTTTCCGAGATCAACGTCACCCCCCTGGTGGACGTGATGCTGGTCCTTCTCATCATATTCATGGTGACAGCTCCCATGATGACCAAGGGGATTGCCGTAAGTCTTCCCGAGACCACTGCAAAGGCCCTGCCCCAGAAAAAGAAACACGTGGAAGTCGTAGTTTCTGAAAAGGGGGAAATCTATCTAGACGGCATCTCCCTGGACGAAAAAAGCCTTGCGGAAAAGCTTGGGGGCCTGAAGCAGAAGGGCGCTGCAAGCCAGGTGCTGCTCAGGGCAGACAAGAGTGTGCCCTACGGAAAGGTGGCAAAGGTGATGGCGGCAATCAGGCAGGCAGGCATCACCAACCTGGGGCTGGTTACCGTCAGTGAAACCGTGCGCCCCGGAAAGACCAGGGGTAGATGATAGGAAAAGGCTCCATGCCTGGATGGAGGCAGGCCTTTATTCTGGCCCTGGCCTTCCATGTGGCGGTTTTTCTCCTTTTTTTCTTTTCTCCAAGCCTTTGGCACAAGAAGGTGAGGATGCCGCCGGTCTATAACGTCCAGCTCTTTGAGCCTCCCCAGGCCGTGAAGACCCAGACCGGTTCAAGGGCCAGAACCCTTCCCGGGAGATCTGCGGTCAAGAAGGTTGTCAAGAAAAGGCCGGTGAAGGTGGCCCGTAAGGCCCCAAAGCCGCCCCCCAAAAAGAAAGTCAGCAAAAAGGCGGTAAAAAAGACCTCTACTGCCAAAAAGGCCGTTTCCCTGAAACCCAAAAAGGTGGTGAAAAAGAAGCCAAGGAAACAGCCTGAAAAGAAGAAGGTCGCCAGGGTCAAACAGAAACAAAAGGTTCAAAAAAGGGTCAATGAGGAAAAGGAGCTGTCCAGGCGCATCAGGAGAATCCAGGAAAGGGTGGCTGAAAAGAAAGAGGAGGAGATCTTAAAGGAGAGGCTCGCCCGGCTGAAGAAAAAGGTGCGCTCAGGACCTGAAAGCCTCCAGGGTTCCGGCAGTTCAGCTGCAGGGGCCAGGGGAGCAGCAGTAAACGATGCCCTCAGGCGTTACGCAGGTGCCATCTGGATGCACGTCAGGAAGAACTGGCATTTCCCGGAGGAACTTTTGAAGAGAAAGGACCTGGAGGCCATCGTTTCAATAAGGGTGGACAGGAAAGGGCATATCATGAGCCGCCAGTTTGAAAAACGTTCCGGGTTCCCGGCCTTTGACCGGTCGGTTTTGAAGGCGGTCAGCGATTCCGACCCGCTTCCTCCACTGCCTCCACAGCTGATGCCAGGCCCCATAGAAATAGGCATCAGGTTCAATCCATCGAGGATGGATTCACCCTGAGAAAGGGGTATTTTTCAGGTTTCCTGGCCTGCCGGGCCTTCGGCCTCGTCCACCCATGCCATGAAAAGCGAGTAGGTGATGGCAACGATCACCGCGCCTATGAAAAGCCCTACTATGCCGGACATCATCATGCCACCCAGGGCCCCGAGCAGTATGACCGGCATGGGGATGTTCACCCCTCGGCCCATGAACAGGGGTTTCAGGAAATTGTCGCTGGTTCCCACAAGCACGCACCATATCAGGAAAAGGACCGAGGTAGTGGTGCTTTCTCCACTCATGAACACCCAGGCTGCAACCGGCCCAAGGACGAGTATGGCCGGAAGCTGGATCACTGCGCATACCAGGACCAGGACGGCCCAGAGGCCTGCCAGGGGCACTCCAACCACCAGCATGCCTGCTGCGGCCAGCACGGACTGGATGATTGCAACTCCCACCACACCCAGCATGACCGCCCTTATGGTGGCCGTGGCCAGCTCTCCAAGCTCCGTGGCCTTGTCTCCGGCAAAACGCCTGAGTATCTTTTTGCTGAGGGCCGCCGACCTGTCAGAGATGGCAAGTATGGCAGAAGCTATTGCAATGGAGACTACGAATATAAAGACCGCCTTTACCCCTCCCTTTATCAGCCCGAGGAAATAACCAAAGGCCATCTTGAGCTGGGGCTGGAACGGCTTGAGAAGTTCAACCAGGTTGGTTGATGCAAGGGACCATGTCTTGGAGACCAGGGAGCCGATTACAGGCCAGTTCCGGACGCTGGCAGGAGGGGGCGGAATGGTGATCTGGATCTGGTCCATGTTCGTGATCAGGGGTTGCAATGCCTTTACGGAAGACGTGGAAAGCTTGACCACGGGCACTATCAGGGCCACCACGATAACAAGGGCGAACAGCACGGATACCAGCTTCCTGCGGCCTCCTGCAGCCTCGGCGCAAAGGGCGATAAACGGTTCCACTGCTATGGCAATTATGCCTCCCCAGATGACCGGCATGATAAAGGGCTTTACGATGTGATATGTCCAGACAACCAGGGCAGCCACTACGGCTATTCGTATGGAGGCCTCCATGGCATTCTTCTGGAACAACCTGCTTTCACTGCTATTCATCTTTTGAAAATACCTCGTATGTCTGATCCTTGATAAAGGCTTGCGGATCTCCTGGAAATCCAGGGCTCAAATGGCCTCTTTCCTTCCCTTTTGAAAGTGCATCTTGGTCCTTCGCCACTTCCACATGAACTGTCCCTTCAGATGGTCCGGCACCATGGATGTCATAAGCCGGGCCAGGCTGCTCACCTTGGGATACAGATAGGAATTTTTTATAAGGCTGTTGTTTTCCGGAAGGGTTAGAGTCAGGATGAATATCACCACGCCTGTGATGAGGGCGGCCTTCAAAAAACCGAAAAAGCCTCCAAGGATCTTGTCGAACCAGGAAAGATGGAGGGCCTTGAAGAATCCGTAAATTAGTATGCCTGCAATTACAAAGCACAGGTAGACAACAAGGAAAAGCAGGAAAAATGCCAGAAGCTTCCCGCCTACCTCGTTGGACATGAAAACGGAAAGCTTCCTGGCGACAAATTCGTAGTGGTTTACCGCGACCCAGAATCCCGCCAGTACACCCAGCAGGCTGGAGGCGGTCCGGCTGAAGCCTGCCAGAAAACCGCGCACGATTATGACCAGGAAGGTGAGCCCCAGGAAGAGATCCAGCCAGTTTATGTGTATCGAGTTGAAAATTTCCTGTAAGAAAGACATTGGCCAAATAAATCAGATAAGCCCCTTTCTGGCAAGGTATCTCAGGGACTTTTCGGCATCTTTTGTCATCTCGTAATACGTGTGATTCATGTGTTTGGGGCGCCGGAAGCCCCTTTTGAAAAGAAAGGTGCCCCTGACACGCCGGAGCCAGCCGGCCCGCTCCAGTTGCCCCAGAAGCTCCATGCACTCGGATAGCTCCATCCCGAGCCTCCTTGAGAGAAACTTGGCGCAGTCAGGGCCGTTTTCCCTGATATCCAGGATGATGTTCCTGGAGTATCCCTGAAGGTCTTTCCAGTCTTTCATGCCGGCCCACTGCTGTTTATGAGCCTTCTTGCCCTGGAGGTGGCCCGGTTCAGACTGGCTTCCAGGAGACGGCGGCACTCTTCAATCCTGGGGCCCCTGGAGCCAGGGGGCACGGAAAGCGGCGGGCCATAGACCATCGCGATCCTGGAAAAGGGCATGGGCAGGACCATTCTGTCCCAGCTTTGGAAATAATATGCCGGCCTTGCGGCAAAACCGGTTGGAATTATCGAAAGGCCCGTGTCCCTGGCCAGTATCAGGGCCCCGATCTGTGCCCTGCAGGCAGGCCCGTTTGCTCCATCTGCCACGATCCCGGCGGAAACGCCTTGTTCCGTGACAAGTCTTCCCATTTCCTTTATTGCAGCCACTCCGCCCTTGAGCCTCGATCCTCGGACAGGCAGCTGGCCCCAGATCCTGAGTGCCCGGGCGACCCATTCGCCGTCCGAGCTGGCGCTGACCATTATGGCGGCCCGGTTGTTTCTGAAATGATACAGGGTGTATATCAGCGAAGAGTGCCAGAGAGCTGCTATGGCTGGCTGTTTTGACTGGACCATGCCCAGGGAGGCGGGATGGTAATCGGTAACAGGCCGGCAGGTCCAGAGATAACCCTCGATTGCCCTGAGAAGAGCCTTCAGAAACGCGTTTTCCAAGCTTGTCTTGAAATTGCCGGAAGGCCTTGAATCCCTTTTCATATCTCCTCGTTTACATCCTGCACGAAAGCACTGCGTGCGGTGTCACTATGCTGTTTTCAATGTAAGCGTTACTTTCCACCTCTGTGTCCGGCCAGATTATCGAGTCCCTTATAAAGGCGCCAGGGCCGATACGGGCCCTTTCACCTATGATGACCATGCCCTGCAACTTTAATCCATGGCCCGTGACCGCTGAAGGTGATACCCAGGTCTCCCTGCCGTGCCTGTTTTTAAGAATTTTCCCGTTTCCCTGCAGATATCCACAGGGGGTGCCTATGTCTTCCCAGATCCAGCCTTGGGAAGAACCTGCCAAAATGGTCTCGGCCCGGAGCGCCTTGAGAGGTTTTTTGTCCCGTATGGCGTCTTTCCAGATTTCTACAAGGGAACAGGGCACCAAGGGAACGTTTCTGAAAAGGCCCGGTGATACAACCGATATCCCGGTATAGGCCAGGGCGTCAGGGCCTGGAGCATTGAAAGACAGGATGTCGTCACCCCTGATTTCAAGCTTGTTGAATGGCGCCCTGTTGTGAATGCACAGGAGGCTTGCCGGCTGGCCAAGGGCAAAATACTTTCTGAGCAGTTTTACCGGGTCAAGGTTTGATATGATATCTGCATTGTAGACAAGAAGAGGCCTGTCATAGCCCACATGTTCAAAGGCATTTTTCACTGCTCCTCCTGTGCCAAGCAGCATTTCTTCTTCCAGGATTCGCACGTCTTTTTTCAGCCGGGCGCCATGGAACCAGTCAAGTATCTGGCCCTTTAGGTGGAAGGCATTTATGGCTATGGTTTCGATTTCAGGGACCGAAAGTTTTTGTACAACGAGCTCCAGGGCAGGGGTGCTGATGATGTAAAATAGGGGTTTTGGGACAAACGTGGTTAAAGGCAGCAAGCGTGTTCCCCTGCCTGCTGCCAGGATAAGGGCATGGCCTCCAGGCCATTTCATGTTACTTTGGTGTCTCTATGGGGTGGCCGTGCTCTTGGCCTTTTCTTCTTCCAGCTTGGCCTTTTCCTCTTCAGGCTTGACCTCTTCGTTTATTTCATTGAGGCCCTTTTTGAAAGCCCTCAGGCCCTTTCCCAGGCCTGCACCCACCTCGGGAAGTTTTTTGCCTCCGAAAAGGAACAGGGCAATTATAAGGATTATCAAGAGTTCCTGGGTTCCTAATCCAAACATTTTAGACCTCCGGATTTTCTCTGTATAAAAGGCTGACAGCGCAGGCCCGACGAACTATCTAGCTGGATCCATAACTGTGAAGCCCGGACAGGAGAAAGTTTACACCAAAATAGGTGAAAATGACAGATATAAAACCGATTATGGAAAGATAGGCTATCTTTTTGCCTGCCCAGCCCCTTACAAAGCGTGCGTGGAGTGCAGTGGCGTAAACAAACCAGGTGATAAGCGACCAGGTCTCCTTGGGGTCCCAGCTCCAGTAGGTGCCCCATGCCTGGTTGGCCCACACGGCCCCGGTTATTATCCCAACGGTCAGCCAGAGAAAGCCGAAGATTATGGTCTGGTGCATGAGTTCATCCAGTACCCTTTTTGAGGGAAGGCTTCCCAGAAGACCCTCTCCCTTGGAGTCTCCCTTGATCAGGTACATGATTCCAAAACCGCAGGCCACTGCAAAGGAGGCATAACCGAGAAAGCAGGTAATGACATGGGCAATGAGCCAGTTGCTCTGGAGTGCCGGGATCAGGGGCTGGATGCTGTCTTGCACATTCGGGCTGAAGGACGCATAAGCCATGGCCAGGCATGCGAATGGCGTGGCAAACGCCCCTATCACCCTGTTTTTTGTCTTGAATTCCACGAACAGGTAGACCAGTATCGTGACCCAGGAAAAGAATATCAGGGATTCATACAGGTTTGACAGCGGGGCGTGGCCATAACCAAGGGCGTAGGATTCCTTCCATCTGAGGGCAATGCCCGCTGTCTCCAGGATGAACCCTGCAACGGTCACGATGGTGGCAAGTATGCCCACCTTGTGCAGACGGAATATCCAGTACAGCAGGTAGACGGCTGCTGCGCCCAGATAGAAAAAGGTGGTCAGACTCAAGAGATAAGAGCTGTTGATCTGCATTTATGCCTCTCCTGTGATTTTTTCGATTTCCTTTTCAATCTTTTTGAATCGTTTTTCAAAGGCGATCTTGTTCTTGGTGGTCTGGCCTGCAAGGACTACCTCTAACCCTTCCCGGGGGTTATTGCCTATCCACAGCCAGTACCTCTCATGCGGAACCCAGAACACGACTCCGAATCCTGCAATCAGCATGATGCAGCCCAGCCATACAATCCAAACACCCGGGTCTTTCTTGACCTGGAGACCTGTCATGTATTTTTCTCCGCCTTTTACCAGGGATATCCGGAAGGTGGAGTCGCCTATCCTGTATTCCTTGTCGTGGCCCTTCAGCAGCCAGAGCGCATCCCCGTTGCCTGACGGGTCTCCTATGTAGACCCTTGCAGCCGGGGCACCGTGCACATTCGGAAGGTACTTGATAAGCCCTATGACCAGCCCTGTCTCGGGCCACATGGCCTTTTCAAAGGCAGAAAGGCGGAACCTTCTCTGTTTCCCGTCTGGAGAGGTGATCTTGACTTCAATCTCGGGCAGGGACTCATAGGACGACTGGTAGAATGTCACTCCCTCGTATGTCAGCGGATCGTTGACCAGTATGGATTTTTTCTTTACTTCCTTTCCGTCCTTTATGATGGCAAGATCCGACTGAAACAGCTTTGGGGCACCGTTTGGGTAGAACTCAACCCTGAATTTGTCACACTTTATGGAAAAATCCAGGGGTATCCTCGTGATGTTTCCAGCCTCGTCCCTTTTGAGGGCGTGATCCGTGGTTTCACCTTCCAGGAGCATTATCCTTCCCTTGAAACCGGTAAAGGAACCGAATACCGCTCCGGCGAATATGACAAGTATGCTGACGTGGATGAAATAGACACCCCAGTAGTTCCATTTACCCTTTTCAACAAGATAGAGCTCCCCGCCCTGGACGTTGGACCTGCTCCTTATTTTGCCTCCAATGCTGGCAAATACGCCCTTGAGCCGGCTTTTCAGTGTTTCATCAGTGCCTGCCCTGCCCAGTTTCCAGACCTTCTTGAAGGGCCTCCTGGTGAGATCATCCAGGGAGAGATCCAGGGCATCCCTGCGGTAAAGTTTGAGGGTATATGGGAGACGCCGGATGGTGCAGACAATCAGGTTTATGCTGAAAAGTCCCAGGAGCGACAGATACCACCAGGAATGGTATGTATCATACAGTTCCAGCCCCTTTATTATCTTGAAATAGGTGGGTCCGAAATTTTCAAGGTAGAACTGGAGGCTTTCTCCCTGGGGCAGGACCGTGCCGATTATGGAGGTGATCGCCAGCAGGATGAAAAGGGTGATTGCCAGCTTGACCGAAGAAAAAAAGTTCAGGATTATATTGGATTTCGCTTCAACCTTTTTGGATTTCATGGAGTCTTTCTCAGGTAAGATATTCAGAATGAACAGAGAAGGGGTTAACGGGTCTGCTATTTTTTGTCTTGGGGTATTTCCTTGTCCGGGCTGTCTTCATCTTCGTCCTGCTTGAGAGATTTTTTGAAATTGCTGATCCCCTTTCCCAGGCCCTCACCTATCTGGGGAAGTTTCCCCGCCCCGAATATGATGAGGATTATGAAAAGAATTATCAGCAGTTCCGGCAATCCCAGCCCAAACATAAGTTCTCCCTGTGATCATGACCCGGAAAACAGGCGTGCTTTTGCGGGTCATTAACTTTGCCAGCGAACATCACCGGGATGGTGCTGCTGCCCTGGCAACTGGCTGGCTAATTTAATGCCGGATTCAGCCCGTGTCAATGAAACTGTTTTTCATGATTTTTGGGATGGCGGCGGCCTTGATGAAACCAAAAAGCTCGTTTAATTTGGAACATGCCCTCTGATTCCTGCCAAGTAGCCGTCCTCGATATGGGTACCCAGACCTTCCGCATGGCAGGTGCCAAGGTCCAGGGAACATGCATGAAGCCCCTCTTTTCCCTGCGGGAAAACGTTCGTCTTGGTCAAGGTCTGAAAAGGGAGGGCAGGATCCGCCAGGAGGCCATGGAAAGGGCAAGGGCTGCCCTTGAATCCTTTAAGAAGGTGCTGGAACAGCACTCTGTCACCAGGGTGAGGGCAGTGGGAACAGCCGCCCTCAGGCAGGCTGCAAATGCCCATGAGCTCATGGAATATGCGGCTTTCCTGGGTCTTGCCGTTGAGACAATCAATTGGCAGGAAGAGGCAGTACTTGCAGTCAGGGGTGCAGGCAGTGCCCTTGGCAAGCTGGAATCTTCCTGGGCCATGATCGATGTGGGCGGGGGAAGCAGCGAGATAGTATTCTGCAGCCATGAAGAGATCATCTCCTCCATAAGCCTTGAGATCGGGGCGGTTTCTCTACTCGACATGCTTCCTGCCAAGCATGCATGCGACGTCCGGGAGCTTTCGGATACTGCACGCCAGTTTGTTTCTGCCGGCCTTTCCGGTTTTTCGTTTCCCCCGGAGCGGGTCGAAAGGGCCGTGGGCACGGGAGGTACTGCAACAACGGTGGCCGCCGTGGCTGAAGGCCTTGAAAATTATGATCCAAGGCGCATCCGTGGCCGGACCGTGTCACTTTCAGACCTGCGGCAGCTCCTTTCAAGGATGTGCTACATGGACCTTGAAGAAAGACGAAAGGTCAAGGGGCTCGAGCCTGCCAGGGCGGATATTTTTCCTGCAGGCATTGCAATTTTGGCAGAGATAGTTAGTTATTTAGAATTAAATGAAATGACTGTAAGCGATGGCGGCCTGCTTTCAGGTCTTCTTATTGCCTTCATGGAAAAGGAGTGTGACCTCTATGTTGAACCATCCTGTGCCAGAAGCCTATACCTTTGACGATCTCCTGCTGGTCCCTGCAAGGTCCGGCGTACTTCCTGCGGAAGTGGATGTTTCCGCCCCCCTTACTTCCAGGATCAGGCTTAACATACCCATTGTAAGTGCTGCCATGGATACCGTTACCGAGGCCGATACCGCCATCAGCCTCGCCAGGGAGGGAGGTATCGGCATCATTCACAAGAACATGTCGGTCAGGAGGCAGGTAAGGGAGATCGAAAAGGTCAAGAAGTCGGAAAGTGGCATGATCATAGACCCTGTAACAGTTACACCGGATCAGAAACTGTGGCAGGTTCAGCAGATAATGAAGGAATTCAGGATATCCGGAGTGCCTGTGGTAGAGGGCAGGAAGCTGGTTGGCATTGTCACCAACAGGGATCTCAGGTTCGAGACCAACCTGGACCAGGAGGTCAGGAAGGTCATGACCGCCGGAAAGCTCATTACCGCACCGGTGGGAATTACCCTTGAGGAATCCAAGGAACTCCTGCATCAGCACAGGATAGAAAAACTCCTCGTGGTGGATGAGGAAGGAAACCTTTCGGGGCTTATCACCATAAAGGACATCGAGAAGATCAGGAAATACCCGAATGCCTGCAAGGACGAGCTCGGACGCCTCAGGGTGGGTGCCGCCGTGGGTGTCGGGCCCGAGCGCCTTGAGCATGCAGAGGCCCTCAAAAAGGCGGGCGTGGACGTGATAGTGGTGGATTCCGCCCATGGCCATTCCGAAAATGTCATAGATGCAGTCAGGGACATCAAGGGAGCATTCCCTGAACTCCAGGTAATAGCGGGTAATATCGCCACCTCAGAGGGTGCCGAGGCCCTTCTTGAGGCAGGTGCAGATGCAATCAAGGTAGGGGTGGGGCCAGGCTCCATATGCACCACCAGGATAGTTGCCGGGGTCGGCATGCCGCAGCTCAGCGCCATCCATAACTGCGCCATTGTGGCCAACAGGTTTGGAAGGCCGGTGATAGCAGATGGAGGTATCAAGTTTTCCGGGGACCTCACCAAGGCCATAGGGGCCGGGGCACACTGCATCATGATAGGCAGCCTGCTGGCAGGTACTGATGAAAGCCCGGGAGAGCTGGAGCTCTACAAGGGCAGGCAGTACAAGGTTTACAGGGGCATGGGTTCCCTTGGTGCCATGAAGGAGGGAAGCAAGGACCGTTACTTCCAGGAGGAGGTAAAGACGGTTTCCAAGCTCGTGCCCGAGGGCATTGAGGGAAGGGTTCCATACCGGGGGCCGCTTTCTGCCACCATCTACCAGCTTGTAGGAGGGCTCCGTTCCGGCATGGGATACCTGGGCTGCCGTTCAGTGGAGGAGCTCAGGGAGAATGCGAGATTTATCAGGATTACACCTGCCGGATTGAGGGAGAGCCACGTACACGACGTTATAATTACGAAGGAATCTCCGAATTACTGGGTGGAGAGCTGAGCTTCTGGTTGCATGAATGTTGCCGCACATCTCCTGACCCTTTTTCTTGCAGCCAAATAAAGGAAAAATTATACTTGTTCTGTTATGGCCAAGAAAATCCCTGAACAGAGGCTCCTGATTGTGGACGACCGCGAGGACATGCTGAAGCTCCTCAAGCAGGTCATCGGGGGCAAGTGCAAGTGCAAGATAGATCTGGCAAAGTCAGGCTATGAGGCCATAGCCAAGGTCAGGGAGACAGAGCCCGATGTGGTCCTTACGGATATAAAGATGCCGGATCTTGACGGCCTCAGCCTCCTGAGGGAGGTCCTGGCCTTTGATTCTTCCATTTCGGTCATAATCATGACAGGTTATGCCACCGTTGAGTCGGCAGTCGAGGCCCTCAAGGACGGGGCCCTTGATTTTTTCCAGAAGCCCTTTGACAATGACATGGTTATCCATGCGGTGAAAAAGGGGTTTGAACGCACGTGGCTTCTGCGGGAGAACAGGAGGCTCCAGGAGCAGATAGCCTCAACCCAGGAACGCTTCGGGTTCGTAGGCAAGTCTTCCAAGATAATGAAAATCCTGGAACTCATGAACCGGGTGGCCGACACGGATGTGACCGTGCTGATACGCGGGGAAAGCGGTACCGGCAAGGAGGTTGCCGCGAGGGCCCTGCACCGGATGAGCAGGCGTTCGTCCAAGAAGATGATCACGGTCAATTGCCCTGCTCTTCCTGAACACATACTGGAGAGTGAACTTTTCGGCTATGCAAAGGGTGCCTTCACTGGGGCCAACAAGGACAAGATGGGCCTGTTTCTGGCAGCCAACGGTTCCTCCATTCTCCTGGACGAAATTGCCGATATCCCCCTGTCCATTCAGACAAAGCTGCTTAGGGTGCTGCAGGAAAAGGAGATCAGGCCTCTTGGTACAACGAGCCCTATAAAAGTTGACGTGAGGGTGATTGCATCCACCAACCAGGACCTTGAGAAGAAGATCGCACAGGGAACCTTCCGTGAGGACCTGTTCTACAGGTTGAACGTGGTTTCCATTACCATGCCTTCACTAAACGAGATTTCAGAAGACATTCCCCTCCTGGCCCAGCACTTTCTGGAACAGTATTCCAGGGAATACGGCAAGGAAGGGCTGGAGTTTGCTCCGGAAAGCATACGCTGTCTCATGCAGAGGGAGTGGAAGGGAAATGTCAGGCAGCTTCAAAATGCAGTAAAGCGGGCCGTTCTCCTGGCTTCTGAAAATATAATATGGCCCACGGACATACCCATGGAAAACGGCAAGGGCAAGGCCGGCCAGGTCATAACAATGCCCTGTGTATCCCATCTTCCCTACAAGAAGGCAAAAGAAGAAATCGTGGGAAGGTTCTCCGTGGCCTATCTTACCAAGGCCCTGCAGGAATCACGGGGTAACGTGACTGCTGCAGCGAAAAAATGTGGTCTTGAAAGGCAGAGCCTGCAAAGGCTCCTGAGAAAGCACAAGCTGGACCCGTCAAGTTTCAGGAGCCACCCAAACGGTCAGGCCTGAAAGAACAGTCCTCTGGCACTGCAGAGCTTGTAGAGATATACGCTGTCCGGAGTGAAAATCCCTTTTGACATTTGCATTGCTAGATCCGGCAGGGTAAAGAATTTTCCCCATTCCACCTCTTCCTCCTGGAAGGTAAGCCTGCCGTCCCACTTGCAGGAAAATAGCCTTCCCCATACGCGGTTGGAACTGTCCTCGAAGTAGAAATCAAGGTGGGAAACAAGTTCCACGCCCGTTATGCCGGTTTCCTCCTTTAGTTCCCTTGCCGCTGACTCCTCGTAGGTTTCACCTGCGGCCACGACTCCTCCTGCGGCCATTTCCAGGAGTCCGGGGTAGATATCCTTGGTCTGGGTCCTTTTCTGGACAAGTATGTGGCCCCTGGAATTGAACACCATTATGTATGTGGCCCTGTGAATCAGCCTTTCCTGCCTCATCTGCCACCTGGGGACCGATCCGATCAGCCGGTTGTTACTGTCTACCGCTGCCACGGGTTCCCGGGACGGGTCATGGTGTTGGCTGGTTGTTTTTTTCAAATCAGGCCCTGTTTCATGCGTTGAATCATTATGTTTATCTTTGCCCGGTCTTCCTTGCTCAACTCCTCGAACCGGATGCCCATGCCCCGTTTTTCCCTGTCGGATTTAGGGTTATTCCTGCTCCACATGACCTCTCCCCTGGTTTTCACCTTAAGGGATGAATCGGGCAGCAGAAATTCCAGAAAAAGAGTAGTCCCCGGTTTCAGGGGACGGCTTGTGGAAATGAACATGCCACCTTCGCTGAGGTTTTCCGCAAAATTTGTGAAGAATGTGTCGATATCCCTGTAATCAACCTTTAGGATTACGGGCGTCCTGGGATGTTTTCTGTTTTCCTTCATGACCGCTCCACCTTTTCCCGACCTTGGACCTGTAGCCGTATAGCCCATGGGCCACTGTCAGGATGGAAAAAATTGCCTATTTAAGTATTTATCGGCATCTTGGCGGAAATATTTGATTTATTACAGTTTCTATAATGTCCTGACCTGTAGGAACCATCCCCGATGGAGATCCGGCAGGATGTATCGGCAGTATACAGGCCCGGGACAGCAACTTTGCATATCCATGTCATTTTCATATTGCAAGATACAGGTTCAGGGGGTATATATCGAGGGCCTTTTAGGCCCAGTTTTAACAAAGAGGGGATCATTATCATGTCAAAGGTATGTGAAATATGCAAGAAAGGCCCGACAACGGGCTGTAATGTCAGCCATGCCAATAATCACACCAAGAGGCGCTGGCTTCCAAATCTCCAGAGTGTCCGGGTAAACGTAAACGGAAGGACCAGGCGTATGAGGGTCTGCACCAGGTGCATCCGCTCAGGAAGGATCCAGAAGCCCGTCTTCAAGGCCAAGTCCGGGCAGGAAGCCTAGCTTGAGGCCTGGCGGGCAACCCGCATAACGCCTCCAACCTTTTTTATCCCTGAAACAACCTTTTTCAGGTGCTCTCCATCCCTCACCTCGGCCACAAATGTGAAATGAGCACTCTGGTCGGGGAGCGTGGTGACCTTTGCCTCTAGTATGTTGGCCTCTGCGGCGCTTATGGCATTGCTTACGGCAGCCAGCATGCCTTTCTGGTCGGCGGTTACCACGTTGAGCTTGACAGGGTAGTTGACGTCCTTGTCCGTGGTCCACTGGACCTCCACCTTCCTGTCCGGCTCCAGTGCGGCTACATTGGGGCAGTTTTCCCTGTGGATGGTAACGCCCCTTCCCCTGGTGATATAACCCACCACTTCGTCTCCCGGTACGGGAGTGCAGCACTTTCCAAGATGTATCATTATGTCATCATGGCCGTGTATGGATATGCCCTCCTTGGAGGGTTTCTTGGCCCTGGTTTGGAGCTGGGTTTCAGGTTGCTGGAGCTCGAAATCTTCCCCGTGCTTGGTGCGAAGATACCTCCTTACTATCTGCGCCGGAGAGATCTTTCCATAACCTGCTGCAATGAGCATGTCGTCTACGGTCTTGAACGAAAGACTGCTGGCGATGTCTTCCGCCTCTGCCTTCAGAAAGTCATTGAAATCCAGACGGTTTTTCTTGAATTCCCGGGCGCAGAGATCCTTCCCAAGGGCCAGGCTCTTTTCCCTTTCTTCCGTCTTGATCCACTGGCGTATCCTCGCCCGGGCCTTGCTGGTTTTTGCAATCTTCAGCCAGTCACGGCTTGGTACATGGTGCTTGGAGGTGATTATCTGGACAACATCCCCGTTCTGGAGCTGATACTTCAGGGGCACCATCTTGCCGTTTACCTTGGCGCCGGCACAGTGATGCCCTACTTCCGTGTGTATTGCATAGGCAAAGTCAATGGGAGTGGCCCCGATGGGAAATTCCTTGATTTCCCCGTTTGGGGTGAGAACGTACACCTCGTCAGGGAATAGATCCATGCGGACCGACTCCAGGAATTCCCTCGGGTCTTCCAGTTCCTTCTGCCATTCCATGAGCCTTTTGAGCCAGTCGAACTGGCGTGCCTGGTTCTTGGATATGACCTTGCCTTCCTTGTAAAGCCAGTGGGCTGCAATACCCTCGCTGGCTATCTTGTCCATCTCCTCGGTGCGGATCTGTATTTCCATGCGCTCCCCGTAGGGGCCTATCACCGTGGTATGAAGGGACTGGTACATGTTGGCCTTGGGAAGGCTGATGTAGTCCTTGAATCTTCCGGGAACAGGTTTCCATAGGGCATGGACTATACCCAGGGCCTCGTAGCACTCCGTAACGCTTTTAAGGATGATGCGAAAGGCAATGAGATCGTAGATCTCGTCAATGGTGACATTCTGCCGCCTCATTTTCCTGTAGATGCTGTAGATGTGTTTCGGGCGCCCCAGAACCCTGCAGGAAAGGCTGTACTCGGCCATCTTTTTGGAGATGATCTCCTTGACCTCTTCCACGTAGGCCTTTCTCTGGCCCAGGCGCGTTTCCACCTCTTGCCTGAGTTCGTGGTATTCCTCCGGGTAGAGAAAGGAAAAGGCCAGATCCTCCAGTTCCCTTTTCATCCAGTCGATACCAAGGCGGCTTGCCAGGGGGGCGTAGATGTCCAGGGTTTCACGGGCGATTTTCACCCTCTTGTGCGGCTTCTGGTACTGGAGGGTCCTCATGTTGTGCAGGCGGTCGGCCAGTTTCACCAGCAGTACCCTGATGTCCTTGGACATGGCAAGGATCATCTTCCTGATGTTTTCCGCCTGCTTCTGTATCTTGCTCTGGAACTCTATCTGGCTGATCTTGGTGACGCCGTCAACTATCCGGGCCACGTCCCTGCCGAACATCTTTTCGAGCTCGTCTATGGTGGCAAGGGTGTCCTCAACGGAATCGTGCAACAGGCCGGCGGTAATGCTGGCAAGGTCAAGGCGTTGCTGTGCAAGGATGAACGCCACCGCCAGGGGGTGTGAAAGGTAAGGCTCTCCGGAAAGCCTCGTCTGGCCGGCATGGACCTTTGCCGAATAGACGTATGCCTTTTCAACGAGGGAGGTGTCCGCATCGGGCATGTAGGAGTGGATCTGGTCCAGTATGTCGTTGATTCTTATCATGTAGTCTGGAAATAAAACCTTGAAAAAAATGCCTTTCCAAGGAGGGTTATTTCTTAAAAGCTAAGACATCAGCCCGAGTTTTGAAAGCAGCTCTCCGGGAGGCAGCTCCTCGGTATTCCCGGTTTTCCTGTCTGTTAGCTCGACGAGGCCTGCTTCCTTGAGTTTCTTGCCCACGGTTATTCTCTTGGGTATGCCGATGAGATCCGCGTCCTTGAATTTTACTCCCGGCCTTTCCTTCCTGTCATCCAGGAGGACCTCCCGGCCCTTTTCTTCCAGTTCCGAGCATATGTCCCGGGCGGCTTCCATCATTTCAGGGTCTTTTATGTTAATGACCGAGATGATTACATCAAAGGGGGAAATGGGTTCCGGAAATATTATTCCCTTTTCGTCGTGGTTCTGTTCGATTGCAGCCGCCACCGTCCTGCCGACTCCTATGCCATAACATCCCATTATGATGGGCCTTTCCTTGCCGGAGGCATCCAGGAACGTGGCGTTCATCATCTCGCTGTACTTGGTGCCGAGCTTGAAGATGTGCCCCACCTCTATTCCGCGTTTTATCTCTATCTTGCCGGCGCATTTGGGGCAGGGATCCCTTTCGGTTATCACCCTGAGGTCGAAGAGCTCCGGGGGTTTTACATCCCTTTTCCAGTTTACCCCGGTAAAGTGGGCATCCCTTTTGTTGGCGCCTGTAACAAAGTCCTTCATGCCGGAAATGGCATAATCTCCAAGGACCCTGATCCCGGAGGAAAGGCCGATGGGGCCTGCAAAGCCAACGGCTGCCCCGGTGGCCTTTTCCACCGTATCGGCATCCGCCATTTCAAGCTCCTGTGCACCGAGGACGTTTTTGAGCTTCACTTCATTCAGCTCATGGTCACCACGCACCAGTACGGCCACGGGTTTTTTATCCGCCAGGAATATAAGGGTCTTCAGAAGTTCCCGGGCCTTTTTGTCCAGGAATTCTGTCACCTCCTCCACCGCCTTTTTGCCAGGGGTTTCAACCAGCCTGAGTTCTTCGGTCCCTGCCTGGAACCTGCACGGCTCCTGGGGTGCATTGACAGGGGCCAGTTCCGTGTTGGCTGCAAAAGTGCAAGAGGTACAGCATGCTATGGCGTCTTCTCCCGTTTCGGCAAGCACCATGAATTCGTGGGATGCATGGCCGCCTATGCTGCCGGTGTCCGCCTCCACGGGGCGGAAATCCAGCCCGCAGCGCTCAAAGATGTTGCAGTAGGCCCTGTACATGGCCTGGTATATCTCTTCAAGGGATTCCTCGTCGGGGGAAAAGCTGTAGGCGTCCTTCATTATGAATTCCCTTGACCTCATTATGCCGAATCTGGGGCGGATCTCGTCCCTGAACTTGGTCTGTATCTGGTAGAGGTTCAGGGGAAGGTCCCTGTAGGAGCGGACGTGCTTTCTCATGAGGTCGGTTATCACCTCCTCGTGGGTGGGGCCTAGGCAGAATTCACGTCCGTGGCGGTCCTGAAACCTCAAAAGCTCCTTGCCGTAATGTTCCCACCTGCCGCTTTCCTTCCAGAGCTCCGCAGGTTGCACAAGGGGCATCAGGAGCTCCTGTGCCCCGGCCCTGTTCATCTCTTCCCTGATGATGTTTTCCACCTTCCGGAGGCTCTTGAGCCCCAGGGGAAGAAACGTGTAGAGCCCGGAGGCGAGCTTTCTTATCATCCCGGCCCTTAGCATGAGCCTGTGGGAAGCTATCTCGGCCTCTGCCGGGCATTCTTTCAGTGTGGGAAGGAAAAATTGTGAATATCGCATAATCTCTTCTCTCCGACCCCCGATAGGGCCCTGTTGAACTGTTTCGTTTTTTCCGCAAGCTGCAGGTGGGTATTGCAGCCTTGGGTCAAACCCTCATTTTTCCCTTCTTTTTTCCAGGAGGGCTTCCACCTCGTGCCAGAAGGCCTCCAGCAGCTGGCCTTCCTTGACCTTTTTCAGGACCTTTTCCCCCTGGAATATGATGCCGACTCCCTTGCCGCCTGCAAGGCCCAGGTCTGCCTCCCTGGCCTCTCCCGGCCCGTTTACGATGCAGCCCATTACGGCAAGCTTGACGGAGTCGGGAATCGTCCTCGCCCTTTTTTCTACCTCCTCCGCAATGGAAAAAAGATCGATCTCGCACCTTCCGCAAGTGGGGCAGGAGATGATCTCGGGCCCCCGGTCCCTCAATTTTACGGCCCTCAGTATCTCGTAGGCCACCTGTATTTCTTCTACCGGGTCCCTGGTAAGAGAGACCCGCATGGTGTCACCTATCCCCTCCATGAGAAGGGTTCCAAGGGCAACACTGCTTTTTACCGTTCCGGCTATGAGGCCGCCTGCCTCTGTAACCCCCAGGTGCAGCGGAAAATCCGTGCTTTCCGACAGTAACCTGTATGCCTGGATGGTTGCCGTAACGTCCGAAGACTTGATGGAGATCTTGAGTTCCTCGTAACCCATGTCTGTGATGAGCTCGATGTTTCTCAAGGCGCTTTCCACCAGGGCCTCGGGCACCGGGCTTCCGTATCTTTTCAGGATATCCCTTTCCAGGGAGCCGGAATTCACCCCTATCCTGATGGGGATCATCCTCTCCCTCGCCTTTTCAATCACCTTCTGGAGCTTGGTTTTTCCTCCTATGTTTCCGGGATTTATCCTGATGCCGTGGGCTCCCGATTCCATGGCAGCCACGGCCAGGCGCCAGTCAAAATGTATGTCAGCAATAAGAGGTATGGATATTGCTTCCAGAATTTCGGATATGGCCTTGGCGGCTTCCATATCAGGTACTGCCACCCGTATGATTTCGCAGCCTGCTGCTTCCAGGTTCCTGATCTGGCGGACAGTGGCACTGACGTCCCTGGTGTCGGTATTGCACATGGATTGAACAGCAATGGGGCTGTTTCCGCCTACTGGCACGGGGCCGACATGGATTGTCCTGGTTTTTCTCCTGTTGACGTTGTTTGCGGTCATGGTTTTCATGGCTGCATGATAATTAAGCTGATTGGAGTCGGCAAGCTGGAAAGGAGTTTATGGCAGGGAATTGTCCACGTTTTCCTGAAATAGGAGGTGGCAGGAAAACTGCAATTTTTTCCCAGGGGAAAAAATGACTGATTAATATTGACATGTTTCTGGAATTTTTTATACGAATATGATAGGAGTAAAATTATGAAAATTATTAATCCGGCTTTTTACCAGTTAAAGGGTGTTTCCCCATCGACTGAAGAGGGAAAAAAGGAGGGCGCCTCTGGTCCTTCTTTTTCAGAGATTCTGGAAAACTCCTCGGTGAAGCAGTCGGCACATGGGCCATCTGCCGTGGCCGGCTCCCATCCCCTTGGGCAGGTGGAAACCCTCAATCCAGCCCAGAAGGAGGCGCTGGCCAAGGGAGAAGAGATCCTTGGGCTTCTCGGGCACCTTGGCAAGATGCTCGAGGCCTCGGATTTGTCTGGTTCGACTGCAAGAAGTGCTGCTGATGCCCTCTCCAGCAGGGTAAACGAATTGAGGTTCATGAGGGACAGCCTGGATGCTTCCGATCCCCTCAGGGATACCCTTGACGAGATAGGCACCGTATCCATTGTGGAACAGGTCAAAATTACGAGAGGAGATTACGGGTAATTATGGCGCATGAACAAAAGATGGTCCTGGTGGTCGAGGATGACAACGAGGTAAGAAGCATGCTAAATGATTATCTGACTTTTCTCGGCTACCGGACCGATACGGCTGCGGACGGCCTGGAGGGATTGAGCAAGATAAAGGAAAAGGCCTACGATCTGGTTATAACAGATATTGCAATGCCGTATGTCAGCGGCATCGGAATAATATCCATTCTGAAGAAAGACTATCCCGAAATACCAGTAATAGCCATAACAGGTTATGGCTACCATGCAGAAGAACTTGCCCAGGAGAAGAACGCGGACTTCATCATGGGCAAGCCCTTTGACGTTCAAAAGCTCAAGGAGGCAATAAAAAAGCTCCTGCCCTCCTGATTCCCGCCTTTACAATGGGTAATGCTGGCCACGCCTGGGAATATGGATCTCCGTCCTTGGAAGGGCCTTCCTGAGTGTCTTTGCCAGGATATCCTGGGCCTCCGGCTCTCCATGTACGATAAAAAGCTTCCTGGGTCTTGCCTTTTTTGCATAATTCAGCAGGTTCGTCCTGTCTGCGTGGGCCGAAAACCCGTTAATGGTGTATATCCTGGCTCTTACTGCCACGGGCTCACCGAATATCCTGACCTGGTCTGCCCCCTCGATGATTCGCCTTCCAAGGGTCCCCTGGGCCTGGAAGCCAACAATAATAAGGGTGGTGGAATCCTTCCAGAGAAGGTGTTTGAGGTGGTGTTTTATGCGGCCGCCCGTCATCATACCGCTTCCGGCCAGGACGATCTTAGGCCCCTGGACCCCGTGAATCGCCTTTGATTCTTCAACGGTTTCCGTAAAAAAGAGCCCCGGAAACTCAAAGGGTGAATGTTTCTTGTTGAATGGCAGCTTCTTGACGAGACTGCAGTAATCGCAGTGTTTCTGGTAGATCCTGGTGATGTTTATGGCAAGGGGGCTGTTGAGAAATACGGGGACCCTCTTGGACAGTTTCCCGGTCCTTTTCATGTTTCCTATGTGGTAGAGGATCTCCTGGGTGCGCTCCAGGGCAAAGGTAGGGATGAGGACGGTTCCCCTGCGTTTTATGGTTGATGTAATTGCCTCCTGGAGTTCTTCCACCGAGGCCTGGTAAGACTTGTGGTCCCGGTCCCCGTACGTGGATTCCATGACCAGGGCATCTATGCCTGTTTCAGGGGGTGCAGGGTCATCCACCACCGGCCTTCCTCCGTCACCAAGGTCCCCTGTGAACAGTATCTTTTTGGGCTTTCCGCGCCGTTCCTTGTATTCAAGCACTATCTGGGCCGATCCCAGGATGTGGCCTGCCTCGTTCAGGTGGTAGGTGAGGTTCACGTCAGGGACAAGCTGGATCTTCCTGTCATAGGGCACCGCAGGGCCGAACAGATTCATGCAGTAGTAGACGTCTTCCACCGAATAGAGCGGTTCCTTGACCTTTATCCCTGCCCTGGTGAGCCTTCTCTGTTTCCACACAAATTCTTCCTTGAGGATATGTGCGGAATCCATGAGTATGAGGAGGGCTATGTCCGCGGTGGGAGGGGTGCAGTAGATGTTTTTTTCAAAACCCATCTTCTGGAGCAGGGGAATCCTGCCGCAATGATCCAGATGCCCGTGGCTCAGGATCAACCCGTCAACAGTGGAGGGCTTGAAGCCAAAACCCGTGTAATTGAGTTTTTCCAGTTCCCATGGCCCCTGGAACTGCCCGGCATCCAGTAAAAATCTGTGCCTGCCGATGGTCACCATGTGACAGGAACCCGTAACCGTTCTTGCCGCACCGAAAAATTGTATCTTTGCCACGCCCTCATGCCTCCTTTTTTTGTTGCAACCCGGTTCTAATAGCGCACAGGGGCTTTTTCAAGGATTTTGCAGGCGGGGAATTTGTTCCTTGACTTATATCATGCCATGTAATAACTGTTTTCATACATGGGGATAACTCCTTGGGGGAGCCCGGAGGACCGGGCTGAGAGGTCAGCTGAGCCGCTGACGACTCCTGTACCTGATCTGGGTAATTCCAGCGTAGGGAAAGCGACTTTTCAATCACCATCAATCAAAGCCGTCCCAGCAAGCTGGAGACGGTTTTTTTATTTTGGATTTCTGGAGGAAAAAATGGCTTCTACACTGTTGCAGGACTTGAGAAGCGGGCGCATACCCGAGGCCCTGAAAGGGCTGGCGGAAAGAGAAGGCGTCCAGTTGGATGTCCTGGTTTCCAATATACTGAAAGGGCATGCCGTGGTCCTTGGGTATCGGACAGGACGCGGGACCATGGTGGTGGGGAAAGGTGTCTCCACCAAGGTAAATGCCAATATCGGGGCAAGCACCCTGAGTTCGTCCGTTGAAAACGAGAGGGTAAAACTGCGTGCAGCCCTGAGGGCAAAGGCCGATGCGGTCATGGACCTGTCTCTTGCAGACAATATTCCCGAGATACGAAAGGCCATCCTGGAAGAATCCACCGTACCCATAGGTACCGTACCCATATACGAGGCTGCGACCATGGCACGGATAAAGCGGGGCGCCGTGGTTAAGCTGGATGCAGAAGAGATGTTCCAGGTGCTCGAGGACCAGATGGCCCAGGGCGTGGATTTTGTCACAGTGCACTGCGGGGTTGTAAGGGACCTTATCAGAAAATATCCTCCGGAATTTCGCCTGGAGGGTATCGTGTCGCGGGGAGGTGCCATAACCGCAGCCTACATACGCGAGACGGGAAACGAGAACCCCTATTACGAATACTATGACCGCCTTCTTGACCTGGCCGAAAGGTATGACTGCGTCCTGAGCCTGGGCGACGGAATGCGTCCAGGGGCAATCCACGACGCCTCGGACGCCCTGGAAATCGGCGAGCAGAAGGTGCTGGGCAAGCTGCAGGAAAGGGCATTTCAACGGGGGGTCATGAGCATGATTGAGGGTCCGGGACACGTCCCCCTTCATCTTGTTGCAAAATCCGTGAAACGGATAAAGGAGTACACAAATGGAGCACCTCTTTACCTGCTTGGGCCCATAGTAACCGACGTGGCGCCTGGCTACGACCATATCACCTCTGCCATAGGCGCCGGGGTGGCCGGCATGTCCGGAGCGGATTTTATCTGTTACGTGACACCGTCCGAGCATCTCGGGCTTCCATCCGAACAGGACGTGTTTGACGGTGTGATTGCAGCAAGAATTGCGGCCCATGCGGCAGACATTGCCAAGGGATTTCCAGGAGCCATTGAATGGGACCGCGAGATTTCCAGGGCCAGGAAGGCGCTTGACTGGGACAGTCAGATAGAACTGGCCATTGACCCCGAAAAGGCCAGGAAGGTCAGGGAAAAAAGATCCGGAGAAGGTGCATGTACCATGTGCGCCGAATACTGCGTATTTCTTGTACTGAAGGAGCAGAAGAAGCAGCCGTAAGGGTTTCAAAGGAGCATATGCAATGAAAGAAATAGAAATAACCAGGGGAATCATAGAAAACCACGTGGCAAGCCTGGACAGGGCTATAGAAAGCGACGTCGTGATAGTGGGTGCAGGGCCATCCGGCCTGGTTGCAGGGGGATACCTTGCAGAAAAAGGCTACAACGTGACCATGCTTGAAAAGCGCCTTTCTCCCGGAGGCGGGATATGGGGAGGGGGCATGGGTTACAAGTTTGTGATAATCCAGCAGGCAGCCAGGGACATCCTGGATGATTTTGACATACCCTATAAAGGCTACGGCGATGAATACGTCTGTGTGGATGCCATAAATTTTGCTTCCGGTCTCATCTTCCAGGCCACTAGGAGGGGAGTGAGCATATTCAACCTGACGGTATGCGAGGACCTGATGGTCAGGGAGGGAAGGGTGTCAGGGGTTGTTATCAACAACAGCCTTACAGAACTGAATCACCTGCCGGTAGATCCGCTGACCCTGGAGGCCAAGGCCGTGGTGGATGCAACCGGCCATGACCACGACGTGGTGGCCACCTTCTCCAGGAAAAACGACGTGAAACTGAACACGCCTACTGGAAAACCCCTGGGAGAAAGGTCAATGTTCGCCCAGACTGCCGAGGATGCAGTGGTGGAGAACACCACCGAGGTCTATCCAGGGTTATTCGTATGCGGCATGTCCACGGCTGCTGTTTACGGTGGCCACAGGATGGGGCCGATTTTCGGCGGAATGCTCCTTTCCGGAAAGAAGCTTGCAGGCCTACTGGAAAAGGCTTGCGCGGCATGAAAGGAAGGCCTCATTCAAGGGAGTGACCACCAAAATAAAAAAGGAAATCAGGTGCAGGACCTGATTTCCTGTTGATTTCTTGGCGTCCCCGAGGGGATTTGAACCCCTGTTGCCGGCGTGAAAGGCCGGTGTCCTGGACCGGGCTAGACGACGGGGACGCTGGTGGGCCGTGCTGGACTCGAACCAGCGACTCTCTGCTTAAAAGGCAGA
>CAYZJS010000078.1:0-13241 GCA_964478865.1 uncultured Thermodesulfatator sp. | reverse complement strand
GGCCTTCATCGCCCACGCGGCGTCGCTGGATCAGGGTTTCCCCCATTGTCCAATATTCCTCACTGCTGCCTCCCGTAGGAGTCTGGACCGTGTTCCAGTTCCAGTGTGGCTGATCATCCTCTCAGACCAGCTACCAATCGTTGCCTTGGTAGGCCATTACCCTACCAACTAGCTAATTGGACGCAGGCTCATCCCCAAGCGGTAGCTTCCAAGGAGAGGCCACCTTTGATCAGCAGGATCCCTCCTGCCGATATTATCCGGTATTAGCCCCGCTTTCGCGAGGTTATCCCAGACTCAGGGGTAGATTACCTACGCGTTACTCACCCGTGCGCCACTCTACTCCCCGGTCCGGAGACCAGGTTTCTCGTACGACTTGCATGTGTTAGGCACGCCGCCAGCGTTCATTCTGAGCCAGGATCAAACCCTCAAGTTCAAATTGATTAAGGCCGATTACTCGGCAACTTGAGTTTGATATTTTTGGCACCCGCCAGACGCTATTCAGTTTTCAAAGATCGGCTTTTTCAAAAGAGCGATATATATTTTATCTATTACGTGTCTTGCTGTCAACCCCTGACATTTAATTACTTTAAAATCCAGGGGCGAGGTAGAGACTGATAGCAGCGCCTTGTCTGTCACCTGTTTCCGTGACCTGTCTGGCCGCAGTCATCTCGCCTCATCAGCAAGGCCTGCGATTTATAGCCTACATTCCGGCAATGTGCAAGGGGGAAATTGAAAAAAATTTCCCTGCCTGGCCCGAAGACGCCTCGGCCTGGAAGCATGGCATTATTCATCCCCGGATTTCAGTGCCTTACGAAACGAACAGCCCTTCTGTGGACAGGCCAGGGTCACCTCACCGCCCCTGCTCCTTTTCTCCACAAGGTAGGAGGACCCGCAATCCGGGCACTCCTTGGGCACGGGCCTGTCCCAGATGGCAAAATCACACGCCGGATACGCATTGCAACCGTAAAACACCTTTCCCCGCCTGGAGGCCTTCTGCACCAGCTCGCCCTTGCATTCTTCCCTGGGGCACTTGACTCCCGTGGGAATGGGCATGGCGTTCTTGCACTCCGGGTAGCCAGAGCAGGCAAGAAACTCTCCATACCTGCCCTTTTTCCTGACCATGGGCTTGCCGCACTTGCCGCATACGTGGCCCGTCTCCCTGGCTTCCTCCCGAACGATCTCGATGGAACCATCGTCCTTCCGCCTGAAATTGCTGGTATGCCGGCATTCCGGGTAACCGGAGCAGGCAAGGAATTCTCCGGTCCTTCCGTACCTTATTACCATGGGGCTGCCGCATTTCTCACACTTTATGTCAGTGGCCACCCCATTTGCCTTGACAGATTCCATGTTATGCCTGGCAGTTTCCAGGCGGCTCGAAAACGTTGAATAGAAACGGCGCAAAAGATCCACCCAGGACACCGCGCCTTCTTCCACCTGGTCCAGCCCCTTTTCCATCTCTGCGGTAAAATCCGTATCCAGGATCTCGGGAAAGTGGGCGGTCAGAAGGTCTGTCACCAGGAATCCCAGCTCGGTGGGATAGAATCTCTTCTGCTCGAGCTTCACGTATTCCTTGTCCTGGATGGTGGACAAAATGGCAGCATACGTGCTGGGCCTTCCTATGCCCTTTTGTTCCAGGGTCTTTATGAGGCTTGCCTCGCTGAACCTTGGAGGGGGCTGGGTAAAATGCTGTTTGGGCTCGAGCCCCAGAAGCTTCAGGACCTGTCCCTTTTCCAGGAGAGGAAGCTCTGCCGCCTGATCCTTTTCGCTGCCAGCCTTCCCGTAAAGCTTCAGAAAACCCTCGAATTTGAGGATGCTTCCCACTGCCCGCAGGGTGAACCTGTCGGCCTGGACATCGATGGTGGTCTGGTCATAGAGGGCAGGAGACATCTGGGATGCCAGGAACCTTCGCCATATCAGGTCGTAAAGCCTCAGGAGATCCCTTTCCAGGAAGCCTGAAAGGTCCTTTGGCGAGCGCATGGCAGATGTGGGTCTGATGGCCTCGTGAGCATCCTGGGTGAGCTTTCCCTTCTTGAACTGCCTGCCCCGGGCAGGGACAAAATCCGGCCCGAAGGTCGACCTGATAACGGCCCTTGCCTCTTTTATGGCATCGGATGAAAGCCTGACGGAATCCGTTCTCATGTACGTGATAAGGCCCACGGGGCCTTCCTTGCCAAGGTCGATACCCTCGTAGAGCCTCTGGGCAAGCATCATGGTCTTCTTGGCCGAAAAGCCGAGCTGCCTTGCAGCAGCCTGCTGGAGAGTACTGGTGATAAACGGAGGCGGGGGATTTTTCTTCCTCTCCACCTTCTTGACGCCGGTTACCCTGAATTCCGCCTTTTCAAGGATTCCCGTGATCTCTTTGGCCCGGCTCTCATCCTTTATCTCCAGTTTCTTGCCGGACTCCTTCATCACCTTTGCCTCAAAGGCCGGGGGCAGAGGGCCCTCAAGCCTTGCAGTGATGTCCCAGTATTCCTCGGGAACAAAATTCTGGATCTCCCTTTCCCTGTCGCATATGAGACGAACGGCCACGGACTGCACCCTGCCTGCCGAAAGGCCTTGTCTCACCTTCTCCCACAGAAGGGGCGAAAGTTCATAGCCCACGAGCCTGTCAAGTATCCTCCTGGCCTGCTGGGATTCAAAGCGGTTCTGGTTAAGCTCGGTTGGTGCCTTCAGGGCTTCCATGATGGCCCTTTTGGTCAGCTCATGAAACAGGACCCTGTGAAACCGCCTGCCGTTCTTCCTGCCCTTTTTCAGTTCCTCGGCAATATGCCATGCGATGGCCTCTCCCTCCCTGTCCGGGTCCGGGGCCAGATAGATATCCTCCACCTTTGAAGCGGCAGATCTCAGTTGCTTTATAATCTTTCCCTTCCCCCTGATGATTTCGTACTCGGGGGAGAAATCCTTTTCCTTGTCAACGCCCAGGCGTTTCCTGGGAAGATCCTTCACATGGCCGACCGAGGCCATGACATCGTAATCCCTGCCCAGGTACCTTTTAATGGTTCTTACCTTGGTAGGCGATTCAACTATTACAAGTCCTTTCTTCATGAAGTTCCACTCAAATCACGTTTTTGATGCTGTATTTCCCGCCGGAATGGTTCAGGACCAGACCCTTCAGCTCAAGCCTCAGGAGGACAGAGCAGACAGTGGAAGCGGGCATCTTGCATTGTGCCGAAATATCATCAATATGTTGCGGCTCGGCCTGGAGATTGTCAACCACCGTCTTTTCATCCGGCGAAAGAGATGAAACTTTAACCGTCTTGCCGGATTGGGCAAGCCCTTTTTCTGTAAAATCTTCTCCCAGGACCTCCAAAACCTGTTCCACGCTTGTCACAAGGGCCGCCCCCTCCCGGATCAGCCTGTGGCATCCCCTGCTGTTATACGAATAGATGCTTCCGGGCACTGCCATTACGTCTTTTCCCTGTTCCAGGCCCAGGTAGGCAGTTATCAGGGAACCGCTTCCCGGGCCGGCCTCCACCACGAGAACGGCCCTGGACAGGCCACTTATGATCCTGTTTCTGGAAGGGAAGTTGCCGGGCTCGGGAGGAACGCCAGGGAAAAATTCAGTTACTACGGCCCCGTTTTGACAAATCTCACGGGCCAGGGCTTGATTCCTTGCGGGATATTCCACATCCAGCCCGCAACCCTTCACTGCCACAGTCAGGCCTCCTGAGGCTACCGCGCCCTTGTGGGCCGCGGTGTCTATCCCCATGGCCAGGCCGGAAACGATCAGGTACCCCTTTTCAGACAGCCCCTGCGCCAGCTCATGGGCCACGCGCCGACCATAGCTTGACGCCTTCCTGGAGCCCACCACGGCCAAGGACTTCTGTCCCAGCACATGCATGTCACCTAGCCCGAACAGGACGGGCGGAGCCTGGGGAATCTGCCGGAGCCTGGAAGGATAATCAGGATGGTCAAGGGTCAGGGTCCATGCCCCCATGGCATCAAGCCTTTTTTTCAAAAGATCCAGGGATTCCAGGTCCGGGCCGTCCAGGAGGCATTTTCTCGCCTTTGCGGGCAGGAACCTGACAGAATCCAGGGCCGAGCCAGAACACTCCCATACCTCCACAGGAGACCCGAACCGGCTTACGAGCCTGGAATAAAGGGTGCTTCCTATTCCCGGCACCTGCATGAGTGCCAGGATGGCATCCCGGTTTGACAAGCGGACCATGACCTTCTCCTGCTCACGAACAAGACTTGTGCGGCTTCCAGCGCACGGCAATCTGACAAGCTTTCCACCAGGCCCGAATTGTAGACTTAAAGTGCCTGAAAAAACCTTTTTTCGTCTGCGCCCTTGGTGCCCTGCAGCTTGGTTAACTTGCCAGCTTCATAATTTGGACTAAACTGGTTTCAAAACCTTTTTCGGTACTTTGGCAGGGGAGCAAAAATACCACCAGCTCATGGATAAGCCATTCCAGTCAACTGAAGGCCTTCGGGACCATGTCCCTGATTTTCTCGATTTTCTTTCGGCTGAAAGAAACGCCTCTTCCAACACCATTAAAGCCTACAGGCGGGATGTGGATGAATTCCTTCACTTTACCGGTTCCCACAGGCCTGGCCCCGGGCATGTCAGAAAGTGGCTGGCCTCCCTTTCAAAAAAGGGGCTCAAAAGGACCAGTATTTCCAGGAAGCTATCCTCAGTAAGGGCATTTTTCAGGTATCTTCTCAGGATGAATATTGTAGACTTCAATCCTGCCGAGCCGGTTTCATTCCCCGTCAGGTCCAGGCCCCTGCCCAAGAACCTGACAATAGAGCAGGCTGCAGACACAATAGACGATATTACCGGTGACAGCTTCAAATCCGCCCGGGACAGGGCGATACTGGAACTCCTTTACAGCACGGGCATAAGGGTAAGCGAGCTTACCGGCCTGAACCTCGACGGCGTCAGCTTTTCTCCGGAGATGGTAAAGGTTTGGGGGAAGGGCGGGAAGGAACGGATCGTACCATTTGGCACCAGGGCCAGGGACGCAATCAGGAATTATCTCACCCATCGCCACAGCCTGCTCAAAAAGCGCGGCAAGCTGGAAGAGCAGGCCCTGTTCGTAAACAAGAATGGCTCACGGCTCTCCCAGCGAAGCGTCCAGAGGATTGTCTCGGCCACTGCCCTGCACGCGGGAGTCCCCACCCGTGTAACCCCCCATGTCTTCAGGCATACCATGGCCACACACCTGCTGGAAGCCGGAGCGGATCTCAGATCCATCCAGGAGCTCCTGGGGCATGCCAGTGTTGCCACCACGCAGAAATATACACACCTGGACATGAAGAGGCTGAAAGAGGTATTCGAAAGGGCCCATCCCCGTGCCAGAAGGATAATTGGCGAAGACGAGGACTGAGCCTTTAACCTCTTCCAGGCTTTAATGCCCGCTTCCTTAACCTTTTTCCCTTTTCATGATAAGGTTACCATTATATCTGCTCACAGGATGCTGCATCTACTGCGTTGTCGGGCACTTGAAGTACAGGGAGTACACCTGCACAGCCTCCGCCTTGCATCTGTGGCACCCTATAAGCAGATACATTTCAGACGGTTGTGCGATAATACCCGCAAAGAGCCCTGTGAGGAGTTAGATAACTTCAGCAGCTGTACTCCACAGCTGCAGAAGAAATTCGGGAGACCAAAAAACGATGGACAACATGAACAGACCCCAGATTCCCCCTGCCATGGAACACCTGCGTGCTTCCAAGAACCAGCTCAAGGCCGTACTTCCCCTGGCGTTTTTGGTACTGCTGGCGATAATACTCTGGAACTGCTGGTACACGGTGGAGCCGGAAGAAGTAGGCCTTGTTCTCCGGTTTGGCAAGTACGTCAAGGAAACCCAGCCAGGCCTCCACTTCAAGCTCCCGGACCCGGTGGAAACTGTCATCAAGGTCCCTGTCCAGAGGCAGCTCAAGGAGGAATTCGGTTTCAGGACCGAGATCCCGGGAGTCCGGACCAGGTACTCGGCCCAGAATTTCGAACACGAATCCCTCATGCTCACCGGAGACCTGAACGTGGCCGTGGTGGAATGGATCGCCCAGTACAGGATAAGGGAGCCCTATAAATTTCTTTTCAAGATCAAGGACCCCAGGCAGACCTTCAGGGACATGAACGAGGCCATCATGAGGGAAGTGGTTGGCGACAGGACAGTTACCGACATCCTTACAACGGGGCGCCAGGAGATAGCAGAAGAGACCAAGAGGAAACTCCAGGAACTGTGTGACCAGTACGAAACCGGGATAGTGGTGGAGCAGATAGTGCTGCAGGATGCCAACCCGCCTGATCCGGTCAAGCCATCTTTCAACGAGGTCAACCAGGCCCAGCAGGAAAAGGAAAGGATGATCAACGATGCATGGGCGGAATACAACAAGGTGATACCAAAGGCCAAGGGCCAAGCCCTCCAGACCATCCAGGAGGCCCGGGGATATGCTGCAGACCGCATCAACAGGGCCCAGGGTGATGCCCGTTTCTTTAACGAGATTCTCCAGGCCTACAAGGAGGCGCCGGTAGTTACCAGGCGCAGGCTCTACCTCGAGGCAATGGACAGGATCTACAGCTCCATCACCAGAAAAATCCTGGTTGATGAATATGTAAAGAGCATTCTGCCCATGCTTTCCCTGGACAGGAAGGTGAAACCATGAAGATCTTTTCCGGTATTTCCGTTTTAATAGTAGTGCTGGCCATCGCCCTGGTAGGAGGGACCTTCTATACCGTAAGCGAATCACAGCAGGTCATTATCACCCAGTTCGGGAGGCCTGTGGGCCCCTGCATTACCGAACCTGGCCTTCATTTCAAGCTTCCGTTCATCCAGGAGGCCAACTATTTCGAAAAAAGATTCCTGGCCTGGGACGGAGAGCCCAACCAGATTCCCACCAAGGACAAGCGCTTCATATGGGTTGACACGTATGCAAGGTGGCGAATCGTGGACCCCCTGCTCTTCTTCCAGAGGCTCAGGAACCAGAGGATTGCCCAGAGCAGGCTGGATGATATCCTGGATGGCGGAACCAGAAACGTGGTGGCCAACCACAGGCTTATAGAACTGGTGGAAAGCGGCCTGGACAAGTCGAAGTTCAGGGAAAAGGGCCTGGAGAAGATAAAGTACGGCAGGGAAAAGCTGGCCAATGAGGTCCTGGCCCAAGCCGCACCCAAGGTCAAGGACCTTGGCATCGAAATCCTGGATTTCAGGTTCAAGAGGATCAATTACGTTGAAGAGGTAAGGAAAAAGGTCTATGCCAGGATGATTGCCGAAAGGAAAAGGATTGCCGAGCAGTACAGGGCAGAAGGCGCAGGAGAAGCGGCCCGTATTGCCGGAGAAAAGGACCGGCAGCTCAAGACCATCACCTCGGAGGCATACCGCACGGCCAAGGAGATAAAGGGAAAGGCAGAGGCAGAGGCATCCCGGATCTATGCAAAGGCCTACCAGCAAGATCCAGAATTTTTCGACTTTTTAAGGAGCCTGGAAACCTACAAGAAGGCCCTCAGGAACAACACCACCCTGGTGATCTCATCCAAGAGCGAGCTCCTCAAATACATGTCAAACATCCAGAAGAATAAATAAAGGGCAATGAAGCCGGCCGGGAGGCAAACCCTCCCGGCCTTTTCGATTTGCCATCCTAAACAAGGAACAAGGACCCCGGAACGCTCATCCCGGACGCAGTGGCATCCACATCGTCCGGCCCGAGCCCTGCCGCTTTCAGCAATACATCCTGCCAGGAATGACCTGGATAGAGGGATATGACCATGCGGGCCTGGCAGCCATGGCTGGCGGTTCCACAGTTTTTTTCCACTGCCCTTTGTATATCCTCTGAAAGAGCGGAAACCTCCTTGTCCTGCCCGGAGGCGTCCCTTTCCCTGGAGATCAGCTCCAGGAGCTTTGCGAAAAGGGGCCGGATCTCGGAAGCACCAACCTGGGCACATTGGCTGTCCGTGTGGAAAGGGATTTCAATGGCTGCGGTCTCAAGGGGTGCCCTGCCGCCGGACAGGGATTCATAGGCCGCATCCATAAGATCCTTTATGGCAATGCTTTCCCCAAGGGGCCAGAACGATTCCTGGCTGCTGCCCGAAAAAAATATTCTTGTCCAGGCCTTAAGCCTCTCCCTGGGCCTGTTCAGGGGCTCTATAAAACAGCCCCTGGGCCCTTTTCCAGCTTCTGCCTCTTTCAGGCCTTCCACCAGCTGCGAGATCTTGTCCTGGTCTTCTTCCACCCGTTCGAGCTCCCTGTCCAGCTGATCCATCCTCTGGTCTGCGTCCATGGAGAGCCTCAGAAACACGCGGGAGGCCATGATCATGTCTTCCTTTTTTCCTCCCCTGATGGCCCCGATTATTCCCTGAATATCTTCGTTTTCAGAGGTTTCAATGGCTGAATAGAGGGTTTCAAAACCGGTGTTTCCACCCAGGCCAAGCTGTTCGCCCCAGGCCTCAAGGGCCTTCAGGCCATTTTTGAAATCATCCAGCCTATCTCCAAGGGGTGAAGCGAGAACCGGTTTCACCCGCATGGAGTTGATCTCAAGTTCCTGGCCCATGACCTCCACGCTGTCTTCCGAAGGGGCCAGCACCAGGAGTTCCGCAAGGAATATAGAGGCCAGGGAAGCTGACCTGTGCCTGGGATAGCAGCTGGGATATAAAAAAGCTCTTGTTGACGACATGCCTTTTCTCCTGTTTTAATTTTTGTTCTTCTTTTTGTCATTCCGGCCCGGAGGCCCTGGCCGTGACAATACCTGAAAAGTTGACTAATGGCATTTATATATTAAATTTCCGGACTGACCAGAAAAATTCAACATATAAAGAGCCGGGCCTGTAACAGGCAAGCACCTTGTAAAAGCCGATTCTACCATGGACAGTAGAAAAGCAGAAAAGATGAAAAAGAATAAGAATTCCAAAGAAATGCCCGGTTCATCATTCCTGGGCTATATCCCCAGGTTTCTGAGACTGATCATAAACCTTCTGCGCGATCCCAGAGTCTCTGCCACAGACAAGGCAATTCTCGGGGCAACGGTTGCCTACCTCTTGAATCCGGTTGACATAGTTCCCGACTGGATTCCGTTTCTCGGGCTGGTGGACGACGTATATCTCATAGCCCTGGCCCTTTTGAGAATGCTCCTTCGGACAGACATCCAGGTGCTGAACCAGTATTGGGACGGTCCGGAGGAACTGGTCCCGGTGCTGAAGCACACGGCCGAGTGGGCAGTGGCCTTTCTGCCTGAAAGAATAAGAAAGGCCCTCCTGGCAAGGATTGAGAAGAAGGAAAAGAATCATTAAGTCAGAATACCATCCGGGGAAAGCCATGATTACAGCCAAAAATCTTGAAATTGACCTTCCATGCGGCATCTTTTACGACCTGTCAAACGTCATCCTGGACCTGAATGGGACCCTTACCGTGGACGGGGCGTTTATTGACGGCGTACTTCCAAGGCTCAAGGAGCTGGCCCGCCTGCTCAACGTCTATATACTAACGGCAGACACCAACCAGACGGTGGACGAGCTACAGGCTTCCTTCCAGGACGCCAAAAAGATCACGGTCCACAAGCTTGACAGCGGAAGGGGCGACATCCAGAAACTGAATTTCCTGGAAAAGATTGGCAGGGAAAAGACGGCTGCCATAGGTAACGGCTGTAATGACGCCCTGATGCTGAAAGAGGCGGCCCTTGGCATCTGCGTCATTGGCCCGGAAGGGGCCTCTATAGAGGCACTTCTGGCCAGCAAGGCCCTTTTTTTAAACATATGCGATGCCCTGGATATCTTTATAAAGAGAAACCGCATGATCGCCACCCTCAGAAAATAACTCCAGGCTGCAAGCAACTTGCCTTCCCAGAAGACCCCCCAGGAGAAGATAAGACTCACATCCCTTGCCACGGCCTCGGGGTGAGCTGCCAAGATAGGTCCGGGAGACCTGAACGAGATACTTTCCTGCCTGCCGCTTTCCAGCCACGATGACCTGCTTCTTGGCATGGAATCCGCTGCAGATGCCTGCATAATCAGGCTCTCTGACGATATTGCAATAGTCCAGAGCCTGGACTTTTTCACCCCTGTAGTTGATGACCCTTACGAATTCGGACAGATAGCCGCAGCCAACTCCCTGAGTGACATCTACGCCGTGGGTGCAAGGCCTGTCAGCGCCATGAACATCGTCTGCTTCCCCCTGAAGGATCAGCCAAAAGAGATGCTGAAGGAAATCCTGAGAGGCGGCATAGACAAGGTGCACGAGGCCGGCGCCATACTTGCAGGCGGTCACAGCATTGAAGACAGGGAGCCCAAGTACGGCCTTTCCGTCACGGGCATCGTGCATCCTGACCGATTCATATCCAACAGCGGGGCCAGGCCCGGAGATGTGCTGGTGCTTACAAAGCCCATAGGCACTGGCATCCTTGCAACGGCCCACAAGGCCGGCCTCCTTGGTCCAGGAGGCGTTGAACTCATGATTGCAGCCATGAAACGCCTGAACCGGAACGCTAGCGAGGCAATGCAAAAGGCCGGGGCAAGCGCATCCACGGATATCACCGGGTTTGGCCTTGCCGGTCATGCCCTGGAAATGGCACTTGCAAGCAGATGCCTTTTGGAGATACGGGCATCATCAGTGCCGGTATTTCCTCAGGCCCTTGAGTTTCTCAGGATGGGCATGATCCCGGAAGGGGATTATTCAAACCAGGATTTCTGCAAGAAGCTGGTACACGTGGCAGATGATGTTGACCCGGAGCTCCAGGTCCTGATGTTCGATGCCCAGACCTCCGGAGGGCTCCTGATTTCCGTGGCACCCGGCAGGCTCGACGTCCTCTTAGAGCACCTTGCCTCCGGCGGTGATGAATCGGCGGTAATTGGTAATGTCAGGCAGGGAGAACCGGGTATCGAGATCCTGCCCTGACTCCAGGTTCAGGCAGGATTCTTGCCAGCCAGCAGCTCCTCGATAACCGGGTCCAGTTCTTCCTTGTTCACCATCCCGGTGATCTTCTTCACTATCTTGTGCTGCCTGTCCAGGATAAAGGTAACCGGGAGGGCATAAACATTCCCGTAGTCCTTTAGGACCTTGGTGGTTGCCAGGAGGACGGGAAAATTGAGGCCCAGCCTCTCCACAAAGGGAGGGAGCATCTTTTGAGGTTCATTGTCCACTGATATGGCGATAACGGTGAAACCCTTCTGGCCGTAATTCTTCTGAAGCTCCACAAAGTCCGGCATCTCCATCCTGCAGGGCGGACAGTAGGTGGCAAAGAAGTTTATGAGCACCACCTTTCCCCTGTAATCAGACAGGTTGACCGTATCACCCGACAGGTTCAGCAGGGTAAATTCCGGGGCATGGGACTCGTCGTCGGCCTTTCCCTGGCAGGCAGGCATCAGGGTTACAAGAAACACCAAAAGTGCAAGGCATATCGATTTTGAAAGGGTCATATCTATTCCTCTTTGAAATTCTCCAATGTCTTGACCAGCCCGGCCAGAAGGTCCGCCTCTTTTTCCAGTATCCGTCTCCCCTTCAGGGCCGAAGCCTTGGAAGGATCCCCCCAGACGCCTCCTGGCCAGTACCTGAGCTTGTTTCTTACCAGTATGAACTTCGGAAAGTCCGGAAATTCCACGGGGCTTTCGCCTTTCACCAGATCGGGCTTCAGAAATTCCATGAGGGAGGTTTCCACCTCTCCCGCATGGGCATCCCCGGGGGTTTCCACCAGCCCCTCCGGCAGCCTGGCCACGAGATCCAGGATGGAGAGAACGGCAAACCTTGCCTCCTCCAGTTCCTCCATGAGCATGTCAGCGGCATCCAGGATGGTGGCCATGTGGGTCCCTCCGGCATGCCCGGAGACAAGGATGAAATTCCTGAGGCCCTGGCGGTACATGGACCTGCACATGTCCATGACAAGCATCCTGAGTGAGGCCGAGGTGATACCAACGGTCCCAGGATGCATGCTGGTGCTGCGGCACAGGCCGTACCACACCGGAGGCATCACAAAAACGGGGATGAGCTCGGATGTCTTTTTGGCAAGCTCGAAGGCATGGAACGTATCCGTGCCCAGGGGCAGATGCAGGCCGTGTTCCTCCACGGAGCCAAAGGGTATGATCACCGACCTGGTTGTTTCAAGACCATGCTGGAATTGCTTCATGGTGAGATCAGTAACAAGCATGCGGGAAGTTTAATTTCAGCTCTTTTATATGTCAAATGATGAACCCGTATTATGCACTCCAAATGGCATAGAAAAGAATTTTTACTCGAATAATTCGATTGTTAGCTCCAATCCATGCAGACAGTTCATTCTCCCCAAAGGTGAAGTCTCTTCCAGTTTCATATCTCTGGCATTTGAAGCCGAAAGGGGCTGGCAGGTTTACCGAATCTGCCGCGTTATCAATGAGTTGAAACATCCAAGCATGTCTTCGCCCTTGATGCCTTGCATCTTCGGCAAACCTGCCAGCTGCAAAATACGGGATGAAGGCGGGCCCAACCTGTTCTTTAGACTTGACTGCAAATGTGGAGGCGAATATCCTACGGCATAATAGGATAAAAAAAATCTTTAATAATATTGTTATCTAAGCGGAGATCATGAGACTTACAAGAGCCGGCGAATATGCCATAAGATGCGTGCTTTACCTGTCAGCCAAGGGCGAGGGAGTGCTGACCAGCAAAAAGGAAATAGCTTCCAAGTGCGGAATACCTCCGCAGTTTCTTTCAAAGATTGCCCAGGAGCTCCAGAAGGCAAGGATAATAGAGATCAGACAGGGCCCCAGGGGCGGATTCATTCTTGCCGAGGACCCGGGGGAACTCACCCTGCTAAACGTGATTGAGGCCATAATAGGCGAGATCTACCTGAACGATTGCGTGGCCCGCCCAAGCCAGTGCACTGCGAGCCCGAAATGCCCCGTGCACAGGGTCTGGAACAAGGCGAGGGAGCAGCTGAGAAGCACGCTGGATTCGGTGACTTTCAAGGAACTTGCATCAGAGCCAAGCTGCCTGCCGGATTTTAGCAAGGAATAGCCAGGAATCAGAAATATCGCGAAGTTGCAGCCGGTTTGAAAAATCCCGGCACGTCCCGCCTTAGTGATCATTGCCACTTTTCCGCCCCGATGAAGGGATGCCACCCTTCCGGTCCTGTTACCCTGGAGGTTTCATGAAGATACTGGTACTGAATTCAGGAAGCTCTTCCATCAAGTACAAATTGTTTGATATGCAGGACATGGCGAGCATCGCCCAGGGCCTGGTTGAAAAGATAGGCAGCAGTGCCGGCACACTCCACCACCAGGACAGGTCAACCGGCCAGAAGGTTACCAGGCAGGTTCATGTCCGGGAGCACGGGGA
>CAYZJS010000077.1:0-6456 GCA_964478865.1 uncultured Thermodesulfatator sp. | reverse complement strand
AACCGACTAGTCACCTGGAACAGCCACTTGCATGGTCCACGATCTAATCATTCCCGTTGAAAACCTGGTCAGGGAGCTTGATGCAAAGCTGGTGCTGGCCATGCTTGCCGCCAGGCGGGGATTCACATCTTTCATAGGGGCGAGGCTCGAGATAGACTTCCGGATAGCACGCTTTCAGCGCTCTATCTACCTGTCCAAGAGCATGACCCAAAGAAGCCTCAGGATGTTTCGTATCATGAGCCTCCTGGGACACCATATTACTGCCTGGGACGAGGAGGCCCTGGTCCATCCTCCCGAGGAGGTATATTTCTCAAGACGCATGTCCCCCCACTCCATAAGATATGTGTCCGACCTGTTCGCCTGGGGCGAGGAAAACGCACAGCTTTGGCGGCGCTATCCACATCTTCCGGAAGACATAAAGATACACCTGACCGGCAATCCCAGGGGAGACATGCTAAGGCCTGAACTACGTGGCACATTTGCCCGGGAGGCAGACGAACTTCGGCAGGAGCACGGCAGGTTCATCCTGATAAACACCAACTTCAGCTTCGTCAATCCCTTCTTTCCGGAACAGGGCCTTTTGAGACAGGACAAAGTGGGCGCCGACGGCAAACCTGAATATGGCAGGGCGGCCATTGGCATGGAGCGCTCATTCGTGGAACGTCTCCACAGGCACAAGAACGAAATATTCACAAGTTTCAGGCAGATGATACCGGCCCTCTACAGGGCCTTTCCTGACACGACCATCATTATAAGGCCGCATCCGGTGGAAAACCCCGAGGTCTATAAGGATATAGCCTCGGCCTGTCCCGGCATGAAAGTGATCAACAAGGGGAACGTAATCCCCTGGCTTCTTGCTTCCGTGGCCGTTATCCACAACGGCTGCACAACCGGCGTGGAGGCATACATGCTGGAAGTTCCGGCAATAAGCTACCAGGCGGCTGGAGACAGGGAGCTTGACAACACATTCTACAGGCTTCCCAACATGCTCAGCCACCAGTGTTTCAGCCTGGACGAGCTGATAGAGATGCTGAAGGCCATTGAAGCCGGGAAAACCGGCGCGGCTTCTGGAGAGGAGAGACACAGGCTCATGGCCTACCATCTGGCATCCCAGGACGGCCCGCTGGCATGTGAGCTGATCCTGGACAGGCTGGAGGCCATAGACACCGCCCTGGCATCCAGGCCCCTTCCTTCCCTTGCCAGCAGGCTGAAAGGCACCTTTCTCGCCACCAGGCGAAGGGTCAAGAAAAGGATCAAGGCCCTGAAGCCGAATTCCAAGTACAGGCCGAAGTTCCAGCGCTACAGGTTCCCTGAGATATCACTTGCAGAACTGGAGGCCAGGATGCAGCGGCTTGGGAGTTCTCTCCACCTTTCCCCAATGCCTGAAGCGAAACAGGTCCACAGGTTCATCTTCAAAATCAGCCCGGCCGGACGGGGCAAAATATCCCGTACATGAAATACCTCTTGCAGGAGCACCCGTGAATCCCGGAAAGAAACTTTCATATCTATACAGGAGAATTGTCACCAGGGCACTGGCAAGGTCTGCCAGGAAGATCGGCGCGGATCGGGCAGCCCTCGCCAGAGCTGACCGTCCTGTGAGACTGGTTCTGCTCATCTGCCGCCCTCATGACATCGACCTGTACCTGGACATCTGGAAACTGGCACAGCTGGACGAGGGCCTGGAAATCCGTTTCTGGATCCGGAAAAAGGCCCTGGAAAAATTCCCGGTTACGAAAAAGCTGTTAAAGCAGCACGGCATGCAAGTTGATTTCGTGGCAAGGCACGGGAACCTGTCAATGGCCGTTGAAAGATTCCGCGAAATAGATGCCCTCCTGAACACGGTCGAGACCTCCTTTGCAAGTCACAAGATAGCCTTCCGCCTGGTGCAGCTTGCCAATGCGGCAGGCATCTTGACCTATACCCTGCAACACGCTTTTGAAAACATAGGCCTCACATCCACGGATCCGGCCTTCGACTCACCAAACATAACCTTTGCAGCAGGCAAAATCTTCACTTGGGGACCGGTAGACAAGCTGACGGGAAGGCCCCATCCTGAAACGGTGAAGAAATGCGTGCCGGTAGGATGCCCCAAGCTTCATCTCCAGGCTTCGGGAAAGACCGCCGATGACAGAGAAAGACAACAGCCCCTGATTGCCATTTTCGAGGGACTGCATGCAAAGCGCTTCGACGAAGGCTATACCAGGAAATTTTTCATGGACCTTCAGGAATCCGCATCGAGGTTCCGCGACCTGCTTTTCATCCTTAAACCGCATCCCAACGTCCTGGCACGTTCCTCAACCCACACCACTCTTCTAAATGAACTGAAAAGGGTCCAGGTAATTGACCCTGCAGCATCGGGAAACGCCTTTTCAATGACAACTCCGGAACTGCTGGATCGGGCTCTGGCAGTAATCACAACACCATCAACCGTGGCACTTGACGCAGCCATAAACAACACACCTGCAGCCGTTACAAGATACCATCAGCCCATGCGGTTTTACGAGATCTATGAACCCCTTCCGCTTTTGAGGAGCAGTGCCGACTGGCAGAGGTTCCTGGAACAGGTCATGAACGATCCCAAACCCCTTGAAATACAGACTGCCCGCTTCCTGGCCCGGAAAGTGGTGCCCGGTAATGCGGCGGAAAAGATCCTTCAAATTATAAAATCCGACTGCCTTTACAACCGGGAAAAGACCGGTGCGGTATAGAAGATCATGAACCACCAAAAAAATCCATCCAGGCCGATGGCTTTCTTGTCACGGGATACACTGACCAAAAAGAAAAAAAAGTTCCTTAAAAAGACAAAAAAGGCCGCCAAGAAGCTGCACTCGGGCACACTGCATCTTGCACAGAGAACCAGGACCCGAATCAGAGGCAGAAAGGCCAGTCACCTGGTTGTGACAGGTACATCGTCCAAGGGCGTGAAAGCAGCCTTTGACATGCTCCTCCGCGAACTCGGCCATAGAGTACACACAGGACCTGGCGAAATTTCTGCCCTTGATACCGAGGGTTGGCTACATGAAAACATCATCACCTGGAGCACCCTCGACATGGTCAGTATTCAGCAGATCAACGAAAGACTTGGTTCGTTCCGGGACATCAGGTTTCTGATCGTTGTCGACGATCCGAGAGAGGCCGTGACAGAAACCAGACAGGAGGTCCCACACCAGTTCTTCCAGGGCTGGGACTACCGTTTTTTCTGCAAAGGGGCAGTAAAAAGCCTTTCCTGGCCCGGACTTGGCAGGGCACATCAGTACATGGATTCCCTGCCGGGCCTTTCTGTGAAATACCTCGTGGTCAGGCATGAAGACCTGGAGCGGGATAGCCAGTGGCTGCCTTCCGTGACGAGCTTTGCAGCCAGCGCACAGCCTGGCATCTCCCAAACGGAAACCCTTTGGATACCTCCCGAAAGTCGCACGAAACAACAGTACAGTGAATACCTGAAAGGTCCCCTGCCCCCGTGGCTTTCTGACAGACACCTGCTTTTCCGGGTCAGCCGGCAACTCCGGCTCTTTCCCGAGCTGGAGGAGACTGCCGTGAAACTTGGCTATCCACCCCTTGAGAAACTGCTTTCCACGTATTCCAAAACCTTGCCGGATCTTTCAACCCGGAACGGGACAATAGTCCTGTTCCACACAGATGACCCCATCTACCGGGAAGAGGCCAGACGCTGCATACAAAGTATCGAGGTACTGGGGCTGAAGTATGATCTTACTGTAATCCCACCAGGCTCGTCATGGGTGGAAAACTGTGCCATAAAACCCGCAATAATTGCCGAGGCGAGAAGAAGAATACGGGGACCCATCCTGTACCTGGACGTAGACGCAGTAGTTCACAGGGATCCATGGCCCTATCTTGCCCAGTATGACGGGGACATGGCAGTCTACGTACACCAAGACGGTGAACTCATATCCGCCACCATACTGGTGAATGACACTCAGGGTGCCAGAAAGCTCCTCAAGACGTGGCAGGAAGAACAGAAAAAAGATCCACAGACATGGGACCAGCGTATCCTTCAGGGCATCATGGAGGAGGATGAGGCGGGAGCCAGGCGATTCAATATCCAGAGACTCCCCCCGAACTACCTGTATATCTTCGACAAGCGTTACAGCTACCTTTACGGGGACGTAGTCATCGAACAGCTCCAGGCAAGCAGGGAACACGAATTCAAAAAGAACCTCAAGGGACTGAAACGACGAAGGCGGAGAATAAGCCAGCTGGCTGGCAACTTTGGTGAAAAAGGTTCCAGGCGGAATTCCTGACAGTCCACCTTCAGACCAGGACGGCATCGAGGTTGGTATCCCTGCCCTTGACGGCGAGGCGCAGGATGAAAAGCACCTCGTATAGGGGAAGGACACGATCGATCTCGGACCGGAGTTCTGAAGGTGCCATTTCTTTATATGCCTTCATAAAAGTCTTTCTTGCCTGCCCGTCGCCTGCGGTCAACACCAGCCTTACCTGGGCTATATCACGGGGAGCAAATCCGTAACGTACTCTTGCAAGATCGATGAAGGTGACGTCACCCTGGCTGAACAGCAGATTTGACGAGATAAAGCCCCCCGTAGTCAGCCTCGGGCGTGGAAACCATGCGCTGACAGGCTGTCTCCTCAACCAGTTCCGTATCCTGCGAGCCTTTTCCGGATCTGTCCGGCGTAATGTTTCAAGCTGTTTCCTGGCCCTGGCAATAAGCCGTGCTCCGCCCATGAGCCTCCCGGGAAACCGCCATTCACCCGGCCATCCAAAATGGGGTGAGCTTATTGCGTGCATGCGTGCAAGGGCCTTTCCAAGAGCGCGACCAAACCGCCCTGAGTCAGGGCCGGGCATAAAATGTTCACCAGGCATGAAACTCTCCACGAAGAAAAAGAATCCATACTTTTCAAAGACCTCTTTTCCAGCGTGGAAACACAACACACGGGGCACATTGAAACCGTGACGGATCAGTATTTCATGACCCCGTAAGCGGCGCTTGAGGCTGCTGGGGTCCCTCTCAAGCCTCAAGACCATGGGCTCAACTGCCGGGCCCTGGATGAAATAGACATAGCTTCTGTGGCCATGCTCGGCAGGTACCAGCTCCACCGGGCCGGCAGAGCCCAGGGCCGGAAGCAGGAGCTCCCTGGTATAGCTTTTGGCAACATGCAGGTATTTTTCCCGGTTCATGCCGGAATGAATCTGCTCTTTCATGGTATTTCCGGGCCCTTTGACCCACAAAGCCTTTTCAATGCATAATCAGGAATTACCGCGGACAATTTGCACCTTGCCATCCTCCAGCCGGTAGGCCGTATCAGCCTCTTTCAGGATGGTTTCCTGATGGGAGATGGCAAGTATGGTGACATCGTCGGTCAGTCCCTTCAGGGTGCGGCAGATAGCCTCTTCTGTTGCCGGATCCAGGGCGCTGGTGGCCTCGTCAAGGATCAGCAGTTCCGGATTTCTGACCAGGGCCCTGGCAATGGTAATACGCTGACGCTGGCCCCCTGAAAGCAGGCTTCCCCTTTCTCCAACATCGCTGTCAATTCCGTCAGGAAGACGGGAAACAAAATCCCAGGCACCGGCCTTTTTGAGCGCTGCTTCCGCATCCTGTCGGCTGATTTTTTCGTCCCCAAGGGTAATATTGAAAAATATGGTGTCGTGTAGCAGCAATGTTTCCTGGGGCACATAGCCGATCATGGCCCGCCATTTTTCAATATCCGCCTCTTCAAGGGGAAGGTCATCAATGAAGACTCCACCTTCCTGCGGGAAATAAAGGCCGCAGACAAGGTCCACGATTGTTGTCTTGCCCGAGCCTGAAGGACCCACCAGTGCCGTAAAGGATTTTTTCCTTATCTTCATGTCCAGCCCGTTCAGGACCCTCCTGTCTCCATACGAAAAGTTTACCTTCCTGAATTCTATAATACGCCGGAAAACCGGAACCTGCCGCCCCCTGATCTCTTCCCTCTCTTCTTCCGCCATCCTTATCTTTTCCTGCAGGGAATAGTAGGCGCTTTCTGCTATGACCATGACCTGGTGATTCTTCTGTGCCCTTTGAAGGGCCTTTAATATCTTTGCCAGCATATAGACCATGACCAGGACGCTTGACAGGGGAAGCGCCAGTACCACCAGGGCCACATACAGGCCGATACTGAAAAATATGGTGGTCAGCGGTTCCTGAAGGGCCCTCAGGGCCTCCTTGGCGAAAACCTGCCTTTCCAAAGCCAGTTTCAAGGCCCGGGTTCGCTGCTCCAGAACCCTCTCTGCCAGGTGCTCCATGGCCATGGCCTTGAGAGGTTTTATGGACTGGAGAACATCGGTCAGGAAGGAAAGAACGGCTTTGAGGAGCTCTGTCTGGTCCCTGCCCGCCTTCTTGGCCCTGGCCACCATGAAACGGAGCAGGAACAGGATGGCGGAACCCATGACAACCGTTATCACAGTGGCCTTCCAAGCCACCATCAGAGCAACCGCCGTGTACACTGCGGCATTCAG
>CAYZJS010000076.1:0-15888 GCA_964478865.1 uncultured Thermodesulfatator sp. | reverse complement strand
GGCTGTTTATGGATCCATAATGTAACAGCAGCCAGCTTCCAGATATCATCATGATCAGGAAGGTATATAGCCCCTGGATGAACGGATGAACCGCACCAAATATCAGGGGTATACTGCCCAGGACAAGCAGTATGCCAACGGAAGCCATCTTGTCGGCCTTCGATTTCAAATCCGTCAAGATCTGTAAAGCCTGGACTCCGGTATCACAAATTATTTTCAGTGCTCGGGTACACGATACTGCACCCCTGTACCCATGAACATCAGAGACAAACCGCCTCCGCCGGAAGTCAGCAGGCCCAGGGTGCTTGATTCTGCGTAAACAACGTCTCCGTCCCTGAGATAGATGTCCTTGATCTCTCCAGACTGGAGATCGCTGTAGGCAAGACTCACTATCTCTCTCTTGCCATCTTCCTTGAATCTGACCAGTTTTATGTGATCTTCATCGGCAAAGCTCCTGAGGCCTCCTGCCATGGCAATGGCCTCGGTGATGGTGACATTGCCCCTTATGGGATAAAGTCCGGGTTTCCGTACGGCACCATCCACGTAACACCGGCCCGCCTCGGGTACAAAGATCACGTCCCCTCCCAGTATGGGAATGTTGTATTCCATGTTGCCTTTTTTGATGAGCTGGTTCAGATCTACCCGGATCACCTCTCGTTTCTTTGTCTGGCCGTCTACCCTGGTAATATAGGCAACAAAACCGGCCTCTTCTGAAAGCCCCCCGGCTATGGCCACCACGTCGAGGAGATTGCGTTTGGTGATATATTCATAGGTGCCCGGTTTTTCAAATTCACCCACGAGGGTAATCTGTTTGCTGACGTGTTCTTTTATAAAGATGGATACATGGGGATCCTGCAGATATTTTTCCCTCAGGAGTTCTTCGATCTTTTCTTCAGCCTGCGCCGCAGTCATGTTTTGTACATAGACTGCTCCAAGTATAGGTATGCTGACAGTTCCTCTGGAGCTGACCCTGACTTCCGCATTCAGGTCCTCGGTCTCGAATACGGTGACGTCAATAAGGTCTCCAGGCCCCAGAAGATAGTCTCCCGCACCTCCTGTGTTTTCGGCCTTGGCAAAGACCTCGGCAGGTGACATGGCGTTATCCACGGGTGTCTTTTTCTTGTTATGAAATTCCTTCTGGAAGGTCGCAAGGTCCGTAGTGGGCTCAAACTGCTCACCTCCACAGCCGTATAACACAAATGTAAAACAAAGGGTGGTCAAGAGGACGATAAGATGCTTCATGATTGCTTGCTGATATTGCGGTTCTTCTGATACTGCCTGTTTATTGCAAAAAAACAGGGTTATCTGTAAAAACAGACAACCCTGTTTTTAACCGGTCTATTGTAACTGACTACTTGCTCGGGCTTGCTTCATCGTTGTCGTCATCATCGTCATCGTCATTCGCAAGTGCGACGCCGACACCGATACCGGTACCTGCTACTACTACTCCCGTGGCTATAATAGGGATCTTGTGCTGGCTCCAAAAAGACCCGGAACCTGATCCATTTTCTGGAGCTGCTCCCCCTTCATCTGGAATCTCGGCCATTGCCAAAATTATTTTTTCGTTGGCATTGATGGTCTTGGGGCCGTCTCCTGTGGCAAGTACCATGCTGCCGTCGTAAAGGCCGACTTCTGCCTTGCCATTTACAACCTGCATGAAACCCCTCAAAGAGGAACCTGTGGATGATGCCCGGACAATACCGTTGCCCACAGTGTAGCGGCCATCAGGGGTAAAGAAGGCTATCTTGTGAGAAGTGTTGAGCAGGGTGAAATCTACTCTTCCCTGCTTTACAAGCAGATTGAACTGGTCTCCCCTGTTTTTTACTGCAAAAATTGCATTTTCCGCGGCAACAAGGTTGATGCCATTTGCATTGACTATGCATTTGCCATTGCAAACCAGGAGGGAATCTTCCACCAGGGGATTCTTGCCCATGAGTTTATCGGCTATTTTCCCATCCTTGTAAACCGAATAATTGCCCTGAAGGATCCCAGGGGAACCGGCAAATGCCGCAAGATTAATAGAAAACAGAAACAAGAAAACGGATGTCAGTCCCACGATCTTCTTCATAACTTCCTTTTCCCTCCTTGAAGATTAAATGTAAACTATTTTACCATTAATGAAAAAAATGTCCACCTTGTCAAGCTTATTTTTTCTCATTCAGGAACTTAAGCATTATCAGTGCCAAATTTTGAGTTTCAGGAGAACTCGTTAAATCTAAATCCCTGGTACAAAGTATATCAGGATTTTCTTCGGAAAACCAGTCAGCCTTGACAGGCTTATTCAAATCTGCTGAACTTGAAGGTGCACATGGCATGATCGCCTTGACTGCCGGTTTCGGACAGGTCCATGGATGGTGATGGATTCCGGAAAATTTTTATCCTTATCAGCCCGTTATTTACGGCGTACATTTTGGTCTGAAAAGTAAGAAGCCGATCTCCGCATGCAGACATGAAAAAAGCAGAAAGAAAGCCCCTTGGCCGCATCTTTCAGTACTTCAGAAAGGTGCTCGACCTTAACAACCAGATCCTGGAAGAAATCTCCAAAGCCGAGCGGGTACTGGGTGGCAGTTATCTCTTTGACAGGGCCTTTCTGGCAGGGTTTGTCACAAGGGTGTGCGAGACAACCAGGGAGGTTGTCTACAATCTGAACAGCCTTACCAGTGGCCGGTACTTGGTGCTTTATGACAAGCTGGAACAGCTGCGCTATACCCTCGAGGACATCGTCTCCGGTGGAGCCGGCCCCTTCGGCGAGCGCATCACCCTTGCCTACAGCGAGATTAACAGGGACCTTGACGAAATAGTGGGCGCCAAAAACGCCAACCTGGCAGATATCCACAACAATTTCCAGATAAGGATACCAAGGGGCTTTGCAATTACCGTCAAGGCCTACAATATCTTTCTAAAGGCCAATGACATAGTCCCCAGGATCGGCAAGCTCTATGAAAAGAAGCCCGATGCCGCCTCCGTGAAGAGGGAGGTGGAGGCCATTTTCAGGGAGGCAAGCATACCCGTGGAACTGATAGATGCTGTCAGAAGCGAACTCGAAAACCTCTTTAACCAGGGTGGAATTATAAAGAGGCTTGCCGTCAGGAGCAGCGCTGTGGGCGAGGATACGGAAAGAAGTTTTGCCGGGCAGTTTCACACGGTTTTAAACGTGTCTCCGGAGGACCTGTTTGACGCCTACAAGGAGGTTATCATGGCCAGGTTCATGCCCGAGGTCATGAACTATCTCGGCCCCAACGCCGATCTTGAAAGTCATCCAGTGGCAGTAGGCGTACAGGAAATGGTGGATGCTGCTGTCTCCGGAGTGGCCTATACCCGGGACCCTCTGGGAGGATACAAGGACTGCCAGGTTATAGCGGCTGTTGAAGGCGTGGGGGAAAGGCTCGTTTCCGGAAGCCTCAGTGGTGACCACTACATGGTGAAGCGTTTCTTCCCCTTTACCCTGGTCTCGAGTTCCATAACGGAAAAGCCACTGGATTACCGGCTTCCCCTGGACAAAAAACCCCTTGATAGGGGCAGGGGCAACATGAAAAGAGGTTCTTCCCTCCTGGATACCGAGCAGCTCCGGGTCATTTCCGAGACCTCCATGCTCTGTGAAAAGGCCTTTGGCACACCCAGGGACCTGGAATGGGCCATCGACAGGCAGGGACGTCTTGTGATGCTTCAGAACAGGCGTCTTGGAATACAGGCGGCTTCAAAGCCGGTTCACAAGGACATCGAGAAGATAACAAAGGGGTTCCCGGTTATCCTGGACGGGCTGGGGCATACTGCCCAGCTTGGAGCCGCCTCTGGAAGGGTGGTCCACGTTGACCCTGAAGGCGACCTTGAAAGTGTGCCAGTCGGGGCCATCGTGGTTTCAAAGTATGCACATCCCAGGCTTAGCCGCGTTTTAAGGAAGGCAGGGGCCATCATTACCGATGTTGGAAGTTCCACCGGGCACCTTGCCACCATTGCCAGGGAATACAGGGTGCCTGCCATCTTCGGGACGGGAAAGGCCACCTCGCTTTTGAAAGAGGGCATGGAAGTTACGGTGGATGCGGATGAAAGAAGGGTCTATCTGGGCATAATAGAAGAGCTTGTAGAGGTGGAGGCCAGCCAGGACTGGGAATACATGGAAGAGCCGGAGATAAAGGCCTTGCGGAGGATTCTAAGCTATGTTGCACCCCTGTACATGCTGGATCCTGCATCTGAAGACTTTGTCCCGGAAAAATGCAGGACCATTCACGATATCATCCATTTTTCCCACATAAAGGCAGTGGAATCCATTATCGAGCAGTTCTCCTCGGTCAAGAACCTGAAGGATGAAAGGGCCATGGAACTCAAGGCCGATCTTCCCATAAAGATCATGATCGTGGATATCGGCGGGGGTGTGGAGGCACCTGGTGACAGCAGCCTGGTAGAAGTTTCCCAGGTACGGAGCAGGCCCTTGAAGGCCCTTTTGAAGGGTCTTCTAAAGCAGGAAGCCTGGGACAAGGAGCCGGCACCCTTTGCCATTGGGGACCTGTTTTCCAGTATGACGCGCCCAGTGAGCATGCTTACAAATCCACCGGAATACACGGGGCAGAACCTTGCAATCGTAGGGGAAGACTACATGAACCTGAGCCTTCTTCTGGGATACCACTTCAATGTGATAGACTCCTTTGTCAGCGATGAGCCCGACAAAAACTATATATATTTCCGCTTTGCAGGCGGGTTTGCAGAAGAATCCAAGAGGAGGAAGAGGGCCGAACTCATCAAGTGGATCCTTGAGAGCATGGCCTTCAAGACAGAAGTCAGAAAGGACGTGGTGATAGGAAAGCTCAAGGGGTTGGAGGAATACAACCTGGTAAGGGTGCTGCAGCATATTGGAGAGCTTATCGCCTTTACCAGGCAGCTGGATGTTCGAATGGCTGATGAACAGGCCGTGGAGCGATTTTACAGCAGTTTTCTGGATCTTTGCAGGGAGTGAGGCGCAGTGCACCGAAGCTTTTGCAAGCGCTTTAGGTACAGGGAGCGCGTCTTTTTGCCTGCTGCCTCTGCACTTTCTGGTGAGGGTGCAGGCAGCAAGTCCGGTGGCACCGGGGAAGTTAAAAATGGAGAGCACCTTTTAGATGTTGGACTGGCTTAAAAAGCAGGTTGGGCGCATACAGGAGATGCGCCAGCAGAAGGCCAAGGAGCACTTGGAGGATCTCAAGTGGAGATACCAGATATTCCGTTCCCTTCTCTATGAAAATACCAGGGCAGTGGAGCTCATTACCGATATCGACCTGAAATTCAGGGAGACGGATTTTTTCGGCCCTGGCATCCGGGACAAGATCCGCGAACTCGTCGATGTTACCGGGGACCTGGTGGAAAAACTGAACCAGCTTGACTATGACCGGCATGCCTCCCTTTTCAAGATTCATAAGAAGGTAAGTGCCAGGATAGAGGAATTGCTTAAAAAGGTCCCAAGCTACAGGGACATACCCTTCTGTGTCTCCCTTGACGAGCCCCTGCCCAAGTGTTTTTCCTTTGCAGGCGGCAAGGCCTGCACCCTGGCACGGCTCCGGGCCGAGGGGAAATTTCACGTGCCAGAGGGCTTTTCCATCCTTGTGCACAGCTGCCGTTACTTTCTGGAGGAAAGCGGCCTTTCAATGAAGATCATGAAGAAACTTCAGCCCGTCCTGTCCAGGGGGGAGGAACTGACAAAGGAACTGGAGGAGGAGATAAAAAACCAGGTCATGGCGGTTGATTTCCCGGGGCCCCTGGAAGATGCCCTGCGGCATATATCTGCCAAGTATTTCAGGGAGGGCAGGGGGCTTGCCGTAAGGAGCAGTGCCCTCAGCGAGGACGGCAGGCATCACTCCTTTGCCGGTCAGTTCACCTCGGTGCTGAACGTGGTTTCCTTTGACGGGCTGAAGGAGGCCGTAAAGGAGGTGATTGCCAGCAATTTCAACTCCAGGAGCCTGGCCTACCGCGTCGGGGCGGGGATGAACCCTCTGGATTTCAACATGGCGGTTTTGTGTATAGAGATGGTGGATGCAGACAAGGCCGGGGTTATCTTCTCTGTTGACCCCAATGACCCTGACCAGAAGACCATGCTCATAAGTGCCCTTTACGGCATGGGAGAACTGGTGGTTTCTGGCGCTTCCATGGCCGATGTGTACAAGCCCTTCAGGCAGGCCGACAGCCAGGAGCTTTTTGCAACCCCTCCCTCCATTGCGAGAAAGATAAAGCGCCTGGCCCTGAACCCTGAAGGCGGCCTCAGGGAAGAAGACGTTGAGGCAGACAGGCAGGAAAAACCCGTTCTTTCCCAGGAGGAGGTCAGGGAACTTGTCAGGGTGAGCCTTCGTATCGAAAAGATCCTTGGCGCCCCCCAGGACATAGAGTGGGCGGTTGACAGGCAGGGCACCGTCTGGATACTCCAGGCCCGGCCCCTTATCATGGAGGGCCCGTCCAAGAAGAGGACCTTTCATGCAGACCACAGGGACTCTTTGTTCAAGGAAAGCCTTATAACATCCAGGGGTATAGTTACCGGCAAGGTAAAAAAGGTCCGCAGACGCCAGGACCTGGACGAGGCCTTTAACGAGCCCACCATCCTTGTGATGCATCGAAGCCTTGTGGATGCCGCCAAGGTGATGAGCAGGATAAGCGGCCTGCTGGTTGATTTCGGAAACCCTGCGGACCACCTGTCATGCGTGGCCAGGGAATATGGAAGGCCCATGCTCGTGGGGCTCGTGGATGCCATGGAAAGGCTTGAGGACGGACAGTGGGTCACGGTTGACGCAGACCATGGCAAGGTCTTCATGGCAGAGGAAGAAGAGATAAAGGAGGCCCTGGAAGAATTTGAGAAAAGTGCCCGGGAGCAAAAGCCCCAGGAAGAGGGCCAGGAGGATACAGTACTGCAGCAGCTGAAGGAGCTTACTGTAAAGCTGAATCTTACCGATGCATACGGCCCCACCTTTTCCATCATGGAATGCCGTTCCCTCCACGACATAGTCCGCTACGTGCATGAAAAGGCGGTTATGGCATTTTTCAAGGCGGGAGACGAACTCCTGGAAGAAACATCCGGGGTGGTCTACAAGCTCGAAAGCGACGTGCCGTTTTTTCTCCAGATCATTGATATGGGAGGGGGGCTGGTTCCGGAGATCAAGAAGAAGCGCTCCGTAACCCCGGACGAGATAGTGTGCCGTCCCTTCAAGGCCCTCTGGAAGGGTATCTCCACCCCAGGACTTAGGTGGGCAGGTCCTCCTCCAGTGGTTGGAAACGTAAGCGCCGTGGTAGGGCGCTGGATGTCGGATGCAGGGAGCCAGAGGCCCCTTGGCATGCCCAATTATCTCATAATAGCCAGAGATTACCTCAATCTGAATGCCCGCATGGATTTTCACTTTACCATGGTGGATTCTGTATGTGGCCTGGACCCCAGGGAAAACCACGTCAAGTTCCGTTTCAAGGGCGGTGGGACAACCCTGAAGCAGAGAAACCGCCGGGCCCTTGCCATAGGAGAGATACTGGAGCGGGCCGACTTTTTCACCGACGTCAAGGCAGACCTGGTAAATGCCACCTTTGCATTTGCGCCGGCAGAGGTTATCGAGGAGAAACTGGTCATCGTGGGAAGGCTCCTGGGCTTCACCCGCCTGATTGATGCTGCCATGTACAGTGACGAGACACCCTATCTGGTGGCGGATGCATTTTACGAAGGAGATTACGAGCTTAAAAAACTCCTGGAGATTGTAAAGAAGCAGATGGAAGAGGAAAAGGAAAAGGCTCAGGCGTGAAAAAATTTCATTTCCGGCAGGACGACGGCGGTCAACAGGTTTCCGTAAACCGCTCCCGTGTCTATGCCGATCTTGTCTTCTGCCACCAGCGGAAGTTCAAAGGGTGTGTGGCCAAAGACCACCGTCTTGCCAATTTCCACCCTGGAATCCAGAAACATGTCCCGAACTTCGCAAAATTCCATGGCCGTGTGCTTTTCCAGGGGCAGGCCAGGCATTATCCCTGCATGAACGAATATATAGTCCTGTTCGATGTGGTAAAGCTCAAGATTCTTTAAAAATTCCACGTGTTCCTCAGGCATGAACGTCAGTTCGTGAAGATGGCTCAGGTCCTCCTGGCCGTAACTGCTCAGGAAGGCCTCGATGCCCTGCTGCCTGAGATATGGAATGAGGAGTTCATCCGGGGAACGCACGTATTCCAGCAGGAGATTTTCGTGGTTTCCCAGGAGGCAAAAGACCTTTTTGTATTTTTCCCTGAGCTCTATAAGCGTGGAAATGACCTCCTTTGAGCTGGGCCCCCTGCCGATATAATCCCCGAGAAAGATAATGGTGTCCTCCTGCCTGACAGAAAGGAGATCGAGGAGTTCTTTTAGTTTGTTTTTACAGCCGTGTATATCTCCAACTGCTATGAGCCTTCCAGCTGATGCCATGATATGCCCCGAAAATTTTTTCTCTTTTTCCCGGTGATCCTTTCCCCGGTTTGGCCGTCTATTTTATCAGGTTTTTCCAACTATTGCATTGTGTCAATTTTCAGGATTTTCTTTGCCGGTCCGGCCAGGGTCTTATCAAAAAAATTTTTTTGTTTCAAAATGAAGCAGCTGATTTGGAATGATTACTCAATGATTTCCATGTATTCCAAGTGCCGGGTTAATTTGTGAAAAATTTTCAAGGAAGCTTGACACGCACATAACTTGGGTCTAAAACAGAGTCTGCTTGTGAATAAGGATTCATTCTGAAAAAAGGGAGGGTGTTTCACTATGGAACAAAAGAAATCCAAAGGCCCCTTGGTCATTAAAACCTTGATTTTCGGCGCCCTGTCCGGATTTTTGTACTACCTGTTGTTTTCAAATGTTGACTGGGTGACCACTACCTACACCATGGGTGGCTGGCATACGGTCTATCCGGTTGGAACCGCACTGTTGTTTTCATTCGTTCATGGAACCTTTGCCAGCAACTTCCTGTCACTGCTGGGGATCGAGCCCAAGGGAGGGCATTAAATTTTTCAGAGTACCTATTGGTAGATTTCACGAGGAGGCAATAGCAATGAAACGTCTTTTAATAGCATGTGCAATAATCTTGGTGTGCTGTTTTACAGCAAGCGCAGTGCTAGCAGGTGGTGGAGGGCCACCCAAGAACCTTATCAAGGGATTTTTCCTGAAGGTCAATCCCGATCATACCGCTATCTTCAAGATGGATGTTACCGGCGAGGAAAGGACACTCAAGCTGTCGGAGGAAATCAAGCCGGAAGATATCCCCATGAACAGAAAGGTGCTAGTCACCCTGAAGACCGAAGGGCACGAGATCACAAACGAGGTGAAGCGTGTCTCCATCATGTTCATCGACATACCTGCGAGCAAGGTGGTAGCCCTGCTCATCGTGGGCCTGATCGGCGGACTGCTGAGCGGTTTTATCGGCTCTGGTGGTGCATTTGTGCTCACACCCTCCATGATGTCCCTGGGAGTTCCGGGTGCAGTGGCTGTTGCAAGCAACATGTGCCACAAGTTTCCCAAGGCCATGGTTGGCGCCTACAAGCGCTGGAAGTACGGTCAGGCAGACGTGAAGCTCGGTCTTGTAATGGCAGCATCCGCCATTATCGGTGTCCAGATAGGTATCCAGATCCAGAAATACATACTGGATCACTGGGGAAATGCCGGTTCCAACCTCTACGTCAGCCTCATGTTCGTTATCATCCTGGTGGTGGTCGGTACCTATGTCTTCTACGATGCCTACAAGCTTCAAAAGGGTGGAAAGGAAGCAGAAACCACCAAGATCGCCCTGGCCCTTCAGAAGATCAACCTGCCACCCATGATCCACTTCAAGCAGGCTGGTATAACCATATCCCTGTGGTTTACACTTCCCGTTGGTAACGCAACCGGTATGCTGGCGGCCACCATTGCTGTTGGCGGTTTTATAGGCGTTCCGGGACTTATCTATGTCATAGGTGCCTCGGCAGTCGTTGCTAGCGCCACCGAGCTGGTCATTGCCTTTGTCATGGGCATGTGGGGATCCATCCAGTGGGGCCTGAGTGGTCTTATCGACATCCGCCTGACTGTTTTGATCCTGGCCGCGTCCCTTATAGGAGTTCAGCTGGGCGCCCTTGGAACAACATACGTCAAGGACTACATGATCAAGATCGTCATGGGAGCGGTCATGCTCATCGTTTCTGTGAGCCGCGGTGCCAAGATCCCTGCTTACCTGGCAGACCTTGGCCTTCGTCCGCCACTTACTCCTGATACTGCTGCACTCTACGACGCAATCAGTTTCTGGGCCCTGGTGGCGGCCTTGGCTGCTGCAGGAATAATCATATCGGTAGCCATGATCAGGGGCATGCTTCAGGCCAAGGCGGAAGGGCTGTAACAGGCGGCCTCTAAGGCCTAAGATAATGTGAGCGATTTTTTGAAGGTTTAATGAAAAGGGTAACGGGTATGCTCAGGTACAGAAAAACAAGACGCTACTGAAGCACTTTGCCCGATTCAACTGAGTAATTGGCGGCAGTAGTTATTTCATATTAACTACTGCCGTTTTTTTGTGAGAAATATTTTAAAGGTTTACAATAAAGTCCATTGGGATATCATAAAAGGGTTTTTTGTATCTGCTTACAGGGTACTACATCTTCTGCGTTGTGGGGCACTTGAAGTAAAGGGGGTACCTCTTCGTACCCTCGGCCTTGTATCTGTAGCCCCCTGTAAGCAGATATATTACAGGCAGTTTTGCGATAATACCCGTAAAGAACCTGTGAGGAGTTAGGGGTTTTTTACATCTATAAAAAGAGAAAATGGTAGGGGAAATCATGAAAAACAAATTCGGAATGGGGATATTTGCAGGCCTTGTTTTTGCCTTGCTTCTGTTTTTTGAACAGTCGGCCCTGGCACAGGAGGTGATGGTAACCCAGGCTCCCGTGCTGACAAAGGATATAATGATTGTCCTGGCAGTGCTGGTCTTTGCCATACTACTGTTCATATTTGAATGGGTCAGGGTGGACGTGGTCGGCATCATGATGATGGTTATACTCCCGCTCATCGGGGTGGTTACGCCAAAGCAGGCCATAAGCGGTCTAAGTTCAAATGCCGTTGTTTCAATCATTGCGGTGATCATCATAGGGGCAGGTCTTGACAAGACCGGTGTAATGAACATCCTTGCCCGCCATATCATCAAGCTTGCCGGAAAATCAGAGACCAGGATCATGGCCCTCATTGCCGCGACCGTCGGCCTCATTTCAAGCTTTATGCAGAATATCGGTGCGGCAGCTCTCTTCATGCCTGCCGCTACCAGGATCAGCAAGCAGCTCGGTGTCCCGATTTCCAGGATTCTCATGCCCATGGGCTTTTGTGCAATTATCGGTGGCTGTATCACTCTGGTGGGTTCCAGCCCCCTGATACTCCTTAATGACCTCATGGAACAGTGGTGGAACAACAATATCTCGCTCATGGGAGGCAAGGTCTTTGAGCCTTTCGGCCTCTTTACCGTTACACCCATGGGTCTTGCACTTCTTGTGGCAGGCATTGTCTACTTCGCTTTGCTGGGAAGATGGATACTTCCTTCAAAAAAGGCAGAGGATGATTCAGGCCTCATGTCAGGCCAGGTTGAAAGCCTTTATTCTGTAAAGGTTGGAAAGCGTCCTTATGAATTTGTTGTTCCAGGCAACTGGCGGGCAAGGGATCTTGATTCGCTGAATTTCCGCCCCACCTACAAGTCAACGATAGTTGCCATCTTCAAGCCAAAGGATCACAAGATGGTCCTTTCTCCCCAGAGGGAGGATGTCATAGAAGCTGGGGACGTGGTTGCCGTCTTTGGTAAGGAAGATCACATCAAGGAGATAGAGCATGATTTCGGCTGGAAGCCCAAGGATGACCTGGAGGTCTTTGCCGAGATGCTTTCCCCTAACAACAGCGGCATTGTTGAGGCTGTAATTCCTCCAAACTCAAAACTCGTGGGCACCACCATGAGAGATATCCACTTCAGAAAGACCTACGGGGTAAATCCTTTGGCCCTGAACAAGGGCGGGGAAATACTCAGGCGGAATATCTCCAGGATGAAGCTCAGGGCAGGGGACGGGATTCTCCTGGAAGGCCCCTGGGAAAGGCTTCATTTTTTGAAGGACAAGGGTATCCTGCTTTTCACCGAGGATCTCAAGGGCGAAATCATGAGGCCGGAGAAGGCCCTGCCAGCTGTGGGCTGCCTGATCCTTGCCCTCGTACTTGCTCTTGGTTTTCACGTGCAGCTTTCCATATCACTGCTTACAGGAGCCCTCGGGATGGTAATCTTGAAGGTCATGTCCATTGACGAGGCATACACCTCGGTTGACTGGATGACGGTCTTCCTCCTTGGCGGTCTCATACCCCTGGGCATAGCCTTCGAAACCACCGGGGCTGCCCGCTACATTGCAACAAGCATCATGCACACCATGGGGCAGGTTACTCCCTTCATGCTCCTTTTGATTGTAGGTCTTCTGACCTCCTTCTTTACACTGGTGGCTTCCAATGTGGGTGCCACTGTGCTCCTTGTTCCACTCACCATGAACATGGCCTTTCAGGCCGGTGCGGATCCCAAGATGGCGGCCCTGGTGGTGGGGATTGCCGCATCCAATACCTTCGTGCTGCCGACACACCAGGTAAATGCGCTTATCATGAGGCCCGGCGGTTATCGAACCATCGATTATGTCAGGGCCGGGACAGGTATGACCATCCTCTATCTGGTTGTAATGATGGCCATGCTGAAATTCGTATATGGAATTTCTGCTTAACAGGAGGGTCTGTATTATGAACATTGATTTGTCTGCAGCTGCTTCGGGCTGCAGTTTGCTCCGCCGGGCCCGGATTATACCGGTACTGGCCGCGATTTTTTTGTTTGCAGCATTTTTTTCACTTCAGCCAAGGGCTATCGCCGGGGAAGAGGCACACGGCCAGGCGGCCCACGAAACGGGCCAGGCCCCTGGCGAGACCCTGGCAATTGCCGGTAAGATCTTGAACCCCCACAGCACAGGCGTTGATGATGTGGAACTCAAGGTGTTTCTCGACGGCAAGGAGCTGAAACCTGCCGCAGAACAGGGCCAGCATGCCCACGGCGAAGGCGGGCTGAAGACAGAGGCAGACGGCACCTTCCAGGCGGTCCTTGAGCTTCCTTCAGGCAGCATAAAGGGGGCAAGTATCGAGATAGAGGCCTTCAAACCGAGTTATGAAACAGGCAGGGTTACCCTGGACAATACCAGGATAGCCTTTGACGGCCAAAGGTACCTGGCACACGTGGAGCTCACCATAAACCGCACCCAGGGACCTGCATTCTGGATTGCCACCATAATCTTTCTTGCAGCCTATGTGCTGATCTCCTTTGAACTTCTCCACAGGACACTGGCCGCCATGCTGGGTGCAGCCACCATGCTGGTCATAAGCTACACCATCGGTACCATCAACCCGGAGTACCACATCCTGTCCTATGAAAGTGCCATCCATGCCATAGACATGAACGTCATCTTTCTCCTCATGGGCATGATGATAATAGTGGGGATTCTGAAGCACACGGGTGTGTTCCAGTGGTCTGCCTACCAATGTTACAAGCTGGCAAAGGGAAATGTCATGCTGCTTGCAATAATTCTCATGAGTTTTACTGCAGTGGCATCTGCCTTCCTGGACAACGTAACCACCATGCTGCTTCTTACACCGGTGAGCATCGAGATCGCACTTTCCCTCGGCATAAACCCGCTGGCGCTTCTCATACCCGAGGTCCTGGCATCTAACATCGGAGGCACCGCCACCCTAATCGGTGATCCTCCAAACATCATGATAGGTTCATACGCGGGACTGACCTTCATGGATTTTGTTGTCAACCTGACCCCGGTATGCCTTGTCTCCATGGTTGTGCTTTTTGTGTATTCAAAGTTTGCCTACAACAGGGAATACGGTAAGGCCACCGTTACTGACATCCAGGCATTCATAGAAAAACTCCGCCAGGAATACCAGATCACCGATTCCCAGCTCCTTACAGTAGGAGGAATTATCATGGGAATAGTAGTGGCCATGTTTCTCACCCACGGCTACTGGCACATGGAGGTCTGTATTGCTGCCCTGTTCGGTGCGGCCCTCCTTTTCACATACGGACTCGTTACAAAGAAGATCGATCTTCTCACGTTGATAGAAAAGGACATCGAATGGACCACTCTCCTCTTTTTCATGTTCCTGTTCATACTGGTCGGAGCGGTTGAGGAGACAGGACTCCTGGATCTGATTGCCGACTGGGTCCTGCATCTTTCCCACGGCAGCCTGGTTGCCTCCATCTGTCTTATCCTGTGGGTTTCTGCCATCATGAGCGCATTCGTGGACAATATCCCTTTTACGGCTACAATGCTCCCCATTGTGGGATACCTGACACAGGTCATCCCCGGAGCCGAGTCCGGTGTGCTCTGGTGGTCCCTGGCCTTTGGAGCATGTTTCGGTGGTAACGGCACCATGATCGGGGCAAGTGCAAACGTGGTGACCCTTGGTATCGCAGAATCAGCCGGGCATCCCATAAAGTTTTTCGGCTTCATGAAGGTGGCATTTCCGTACATGCTGGTCAGTGTTGCCATCGCCAATGTCTGGCTGCTGCTGTTTTATTAAACAGATCTTGATTTTCATTAAACAGGAAAAAGAGAGGAAAATATGACAAACAAGGCAGAACCTCTTACCAAGTTTTTGTTGCCCATTGACGGAAAGGGGACATACAAGGCCTCCTGTGCCCTGGCTGCCTCCCTGGCAAGTGCATGCAAGGACAGGGTAGAGCAGATTACCCTCCTTCATGTCATGGCCGGCCGGTATCTGAGTACCCACATGGCCAATATCGATTTCAGGGTCGATACAGTCCTGGAAAGCGAGCTGTTCCAGCGGCTGAAAAGGGAATTCATTGAAAAGCATATCCAGCCCGAACTGGACGAGGCAAAACAGCTTATCAAAAGGCTTCATCCCGATGTGGCAGTGGACTCCGAGGTCAAGGACGGTAAACCCGCAAAGGTCATAATCAGTTTCGTGGCAGAAAGGAATTATTCCACCATTATCATGCAGAGGCGCTGCATGGACCCTGTAAAGGGGTCATTTATCGGCAGCATCACTTCCGGGATACTCTACGGGGAAGAATCCTGTTCGGTTTACATCCCGGGTACCGATCTGGCTACAGACGGCATCACCGAATTCGAGTCAATCCTGGTGCCGGTAGATGGTTCGGAAGGCTCGATGGCTGCCGTGGAAGAGGCCGCGGTGTTCATGGCATGCGCCTCTGGTGCAAAGATAGTCCTTGTGAACGTGGTGGACGTGGTGGATATCGCCAAGGCTGCAGAAAAGAACCTGTGGCCTTCTCCAGTACAGGAGGCAGAAGGGGTCCTCAAGAAAGCCGAAAAGATACTGCTGAAATCCGGCATTGCCGCTGACAGGGTGGAAAAGAAGGTGCTTCCGGGAGATCCTGCGGAAGTCATAGTGAAGGAGGCGGAGTCCAGCAATGCTGATATAATCTATATTGGCCGTACGGTCAGAAGTGCCTTTACCGACGTCATAGTGGGTAGCGTGGGACGTGCCGTGCTGGGAAGATGTGCCAGAAAGACCCTGGCAGTGGTCACGCCAGAGGCCGGGTAGCCCGGGCCTTGGTTTGATACAGTGGTATATATGGCTCCTGTGACATTATAACCGGTTGCATTTTAAGAACTTAGCCCCTATCAAGGAGGTTTTTTCAATCATGAATTATAGATGGCAGTTAGTGTTAATGTTTTTGGCATCAGTTTGTATCTGTTTCCTCGCCTGGGATACAGGCCAGGCCCTTGCCGGCAATTTGAAAAACAGTATCGGCATGGAATTTATCCTGATCCAGCCGGGCACCTTCATGATGGGTGCCAGCAGGCATTTTGAAAATGCCGATATAGACGAGCTTCCCAAGCACAAGGTTACCATTACCAAGCCATTTTACCTGGGAA
>CAYZJS010000075.1:0-12005 GCA_964478865.1 uncultured Thermodesulfatator sp. | reverse complement strand
CACATCAAGGACTTTGAGGCAACCCTCAAAAGGCCGGATGGCTCGATCATCTACGTGATCATAACCATCTCTGTACTGAAGGCTGAAGATGGCACAGTCAGAGGGTGTGAGGGCATTGCCAAGGACATAACCAACATGAAGCAGGTCATGGAAAGCCTCATCCAGTCTGAAAAAATGGCCTCGGTGGGGCAGCTGGCCGCCGGCGTGGCCCACGAGATCAACACGCCCCTTGGTATCATCCTCGGTTATACACAGCTGCTGGAGGAAGACTGCCGGGACAACAAGGATGCCTTTGAATCCCTGAAGATAGTTGAAAAACAGACAAAGATATGCAAACGGATCGTGGCAGATCTGCTGAAATTTTCACGCCACACCCCTACATCCGAAACCGAAGAGGTGGACCTGAACGAATGCATCCAGGAAGTACTGGCAGTCATGGAGCATTCCCTGAACATGGACCATGTGTATGTGAACAAGAACCTGGGAGAAAATCTGCCGAGGATCAGGGGCAACAGGGAAAAGCTCCGGCAGGTCATCATGAACCTCATAAACAATGCCCACCATGCCATTGAAAAAGAGGGTATAGTAGGCCTCTGGACCGAATACGACAGGGAAAAGGGAGAAGTAAGGATAATCATAGGGGATACCGGTACGGGAATACCTCCGGAAATCCAGAAAAAGATCTTCGATCCGTTTTTCACCACCAAGGGCGTGGAAAAGGGTACAGGACTGGGGCTTTCCGTGTCTTTTGGAATCATAAAGGACCACGGAGGCTTTATAGAGGCCCAGTCGCCCCCGGTTGAAAAGAGGTTCCTGGAGGCCGGGATGGAAACGGTCATGATTATCCACCTTCCGGTCAGCAAGAAGAACAGATGACAGGTGAATCCGAAAGGCCCGGAAATTTTTCCGGAAATCATCCCAAGAAAAGGGCCCGCTGGGGAAGAAGGAGTTCCTACAAGTGCCACTGCTGCGGAAAGGAACTGCCCTTTTGCTGGAACTGCCCCTGCGGCTTCCAGATATGCGATGATTGCCTGAAGGAAAACATGTGGGGAATAAGCAACGGCCCCACCTGGGTCTGCCCTGATTGCGGCAGGGTCAGGATGTTTTGAAGTGCCAATGAACTGCCCTCACCTTTTAATCTTGGGCGGGGCAAGAAGCGGCAAAAGCTCCGAGGCCCTTAAGATTGCAGAAGAGGTCTTTCTTAAAGATCCGCGCCAAAATCCAGGCGGGCTTTTCATTGCCACTGCCCAGGCCCTTGACAGGGAGATGGAACTTCGTATTGACGCCCACAGGAAGCAGCGGGGGGAAAAATGGGTCACCCTGGAGGAACCGGTCCGCCTGTGCAGGGCACTTGGAGAAGCAGACAAAAGATTTCAGGTAATTCTGATTGACTGCCTCACAATGTGGCTTTCAAACGTCCTTATTTCTGGGAGTGAAGATCCACTGCTGGAGATAAACAGGCTGGCTGACGCATTGAAAAAGACCATCATACCAACCATAATGGTTTCCAACGAAGTGGGCATGGGGCTTGTTCCAGAAAACAGCCTGGGCCGGAGATTCAGGGATCTTCAAGGGATACTGAATCAAGAAATCGCCTCCCTCTGCTGCACGGTGATATTTATGGCCGCTGGGCTTCCATTGGCACTCAAGGGCACCATTCCCGATCCCGGCTCTTGCTAAAGACATCCTCAAACAAAAAGGCAGCGCACATGAATCAAGAGATAGAAAAACTCCTGAAATCCATAGAACCGCCAGAATCAGGTGACCTTCACCTCATCCAGGCACACCTTGACAACCTTACAAAACCCAGAGGCAGCCTGGGCCGCCTGGAGGAATTCGCAGCACGTTACTGCTGCATCACCGGAAAACTCCGCCCGGGCCTGCCCCGAAAGGCCGTGCTGGTTTTTGCAGGGGACCATGGCATCACCCAGGAAGGCGTAAGCGCATTTCCGAAGGATGTAACCTACCAGATGGTGAAAAATTTCCTCGAGGGAGGAGCCGGCATAAATGTCCTTGCTCGCCACGTGGGCGCAGAGGTCAGGGTAATCGATATAGGTGTTGACCATGACTTCGGAAAGATGCCGGGGCTCATTCACATGAAGGTTGCCAGGGGAACAAAAAACATGCTCCACGGACCTGCCATGGCCAGGAAAGAGGCAGAAACTGCAATACTCCATGGTGCCAAAGCCGCCGGGGATGCAATAGAACAGGGGACAGGTCTCCTTGCTACTGGGGAGATGGGCATAGGAAATACCACCCCTGCAAGTGCGCTTACCGCAGTAATCTGCAGGAAGGACCCGGCCGATGTTACCGGCAGGGGAACAGGCATAGACCAGGGTGCGTACCAGAAAAAAATCACCCTGATACAAGAGGCCATTGAAAAAAACAGGCCGGATGCCGGGGACCCCCTGGATTGTCTCAGCAAGGTTGGCGGCCTAGAAATAGCAGGCATTACGGGAATGATACTAAAAGCCAGCCAGCGAAAGGTGCCGGTAGTCGTGGACGGATTTATTTCAGGGGCAGGTGCCATGGTGGCTGCGGCCATGTGCCCTGTGGTCAAGGATTATCTCTTTGCCGGCCACCAGTCTGTAGAACAGGGGCACAGGGTCCAGATGGAATACCTGGGGCTCAGGCCCATCCTGGATCTGGACATGCGGCTTGGCGAAGGCACCGGTGCGGTACTTGCCATGAACCTTATAGAGGCCGGACTCAAGGTCTACCTGGAAATGGCAACCTTTGACGGGGCGCAGGTAAGTCCTGGCAGCGAATCAGAGATCTGAGCGGATGACGAGGGGATCGGGAAAAATGCTCGCCATGGTATTTGGGGGAAGGGGACGGCCACTTGAAGAAAAGGAACTGCCCGTCCCGGTGCCGGGGGCACAACAGGTTCTCATCAAGATAGAGGCCTGCGGCGTTTGCCGGACGGATCTGCACATTGTTGACGGGGAACTGACAAGACCCAAGCTGCCTCTTATCCCTGGCCATGAAATAGTGGGAAGGGTCGTGGAAAAGGGCCCAGGAGCCGACAGGTTTGAAACAGGAACCAGGGTTGGTGTACCATGGCTTGCCTGGGCCTGCGGAAAATGCCGTTACTGCAGGAAAGGCCTGGAAAACCTGTGTGATAATGCCCTGTTCACCGGTTACACCGTGAATGGCGGCTATGCAGAATACACGGTGGCATGGCAGGACTTTATATATGAAATCCCGGACAGTTACTCATCCCCGGAGGCAGCACCTCTCCTCTGTGCCGGACTGATAGGCTACAGATCGTATTCCATGGCGGGAGAGGGTAAAAAAATCGGTCTTTACGGATTCGGCGCCTCTGCACACATCATATGCCAGGTTGCATCCCACCAGGGCAGAAAGGTCTTTGCATTCACCAGGGATGGGGATCTTGAAAAACAGAAGTTTGCAAAAAAACTCGGTGCCTTCTGGGCCTCTGGTTCAAGTGATACCCCCCCTGAACCCCTGGATTCTGCCATAATCTTCGCTCCTGCCGGACACCTGGTGCCAAGGGCGCTTTCCACAGTTGACAAGGGCGGAACGGTAATCTGTGCCGGAATTTACATGACCGGGATTCCGGCATTCTCCTATGACATCTTGTGGTGGGAGAAGCAGATAAAATCAGTTGCGAATCTGACAAGACGAGACGGCCATGAATTCATGAAGATAGCCGGCCGGTGTCCTATAAAACTCCACGTCACCACGTATCCCGTAAACCAGGCCAATAGGGCCTTGTCCGATGTAAGAAACGGCAAGATCAAGGGTGCAGCGGTACTCGTCCCCTGAAAGGAAACTGAAAAGAAAAAGTGACTGCAGATAAGTTCATATCCCTGCTCAATTCCTTTGTCTGGGGCCCATATATGCTCCTTCTCCTCGTAGGCACAGGCATCTATCTTACCATCCGGCTGAATTTTATTCAGTTCACCAGGCTCTTGCCTGCACTTTCCCTTCTTGTCAGACAGGGTAGGAAGGAAGACGGAACCGGAGACATCCCCCCGGTCCAGGCACTTACCACTGCCCTTTCGGCCACCATAGGAACCGGCAATATCGCAGGAGTGGCCACTGCCATATCCCTTGGAGGACCGGGAGCCGTATTCTGGATGTGGATATGCGCGGTCTTTGGGATGGCAACCAAGTTTGCAGAGGCCGTGCTGGCAGTGAAATACCGTAACCACCTCCCTGACGGGACCATGCAGGGAGGACCCATGCGTTACATATCAGAAGGCCTCGGGCTCAAATGGCTTGGCTGGCTCTTTGCCCTCATGGGCTCGATAGCTGCCTTTGGCATAGGCAGCATGGTACAGTCCAATTCCGTTGCAGTAGCATTGAAACAGCACTGGCAGATTCCGGAGGGGGTAACGGGCGTTGTGCTTGCCGTTATGACCGGCGTTGTCATAATCGGGGGCATAAAAAGGATCGGAAAGGTAACAGAAAAGATCGTGCCGTTCATGGGGGTTTTTTATGTGGCAGGCGCCCTGGTCATACTCTTCATCTATGCCGGGCAGGTTCCGGAAGCCCTGGCACTGATCCTCAAGCACGCATTCCATCCTGCCTCTGCAGCAGGGGGTTTTGCAGGGGCGGCTGTTTCCCAGGCCATACGTTTTGGTGTGGCAAGGGGAGTCTTTTCCAACGAGGCCGGCCTTGGAAGCGCACCCATTGCCCATGCCGCGGCCAAGACAAGTGATCCTGTCAGGCAGGGACTCATTGCCATGACAGGCGTCTTCTTCGACACCATTATCATCTGTTCCATGACTGCGCTGGCCATACTGGCCACCGGGGCATGGGAAAGCGGCCTGACCTCCAGTGCGCTGACATACCTTGCCTTTGAAACCGGACTTCCCGGCACCGGGGGCCTGATAGTTACCGTGGGCCTTTCCATCTTCGCCTATTCCACCATGATCGGATGGGCCTACTACGGAGAGGAATGCATCCAATACATATTCGGCATAGGTTCCAGGATGCCCTACAGGTTCATTTTCTGCCTTGCCATTGCCTTTGGCGCCTTCCAGAAGGTGGATCTTGTATGGAATTTTTCAGACACCATGAACGGGGCAATGGCCATCCCCAACCTCATAGGCCTCCTGGGGCTTTCAGGGGTGCTGGTAAAGGAAACCAGGAAGAGACTGCAAGAATACAGCGGCAAAGAAAGAAAAGATTCCACCTGAAATGTGAGGAGTTGCCAGGAGCTATGCCCTGCCCTGTTTCAAGGCGTTTTCCTCAACGTATTTCTTGACCCTGGAAACAGATGCCGGCAGTATCTCCAGGCGCTGAGGCATGTCCTCCAGCCCCTTCATCTTCCCTGGCCTTTCGGGTTCCTTTCCCGTGGCCCTTTTTACTGCCTCGGGGAATTTGCACGGATGGGCAGTTGCCAGGCATACCACCGGGCCGTCCCCGAGTTCATTTCCAAGCCTGTGGCAGGCGGCAACTCCCACAGCAGTGTGCGGATCAACCATGTAACCTGATTGCCTGTAAAGCCTGGCAATTGTGGCAAGTGTTTCTTCCTGGTCTATGGATGCAGAGATGAAATCCCTCTGGGCAAGTTTCTTTTCCTCCTGGGAAAACCGGATGCGGCCGGTTTGTTCAAACTCCTTCATGGCCTGGACAACCCTGGCAGGTTCTTCTCCGTAGAGGTAATAGAGATAGCGTTCGAAATTGCTGGCTATCTGGATATCCATGGATGGACTGATGGTGGATACTACCTTCCCCCTTTCATATACGCCATCCATTACAAACCTGGTCAGGATGTTGTTTTCGTTGGTGGCCAGTATCAGCCTTCCAATAACGGGCTGGATCAGCCTTTTGGCAACATAACCTGCGAATATGTCACCGAAGTTCCCGGTGGGAACGGAAAAATGCACCTTGCTTGCCCCGCCCTTTCTGAGCTTAAGGGCTGCATACACGTAATAGACCACCTGGGCCAGCACCCTGGCCCAGTTTATTGAATTTATTGCGCCAAGACGGTACTTTTCCTTGAACTCAAGATCGTTGAATATAGCCTTTACAATGGCCTGGCAATCATCAAATGTGCCCTCCACACCGATATTGAATACGTTCCTGTCAGGAACCGTGGTCATCTGAAGGGCCTGGACAGGGCTTACACGGCCATGGGGGTGGAGGATGAAGATATTTATATTATCCTTTCCCTTCACTCCGTAAATGGCTGCGCTTCCAGTATCTCCTGAAGTTGCGCCCAGGATGTTCATATGTTCATGCCGCTGCTCCAGGAGCCATGAAAAAAAATTCCCCAGAAACTGAAGCGCCACGTCCTTGAAAGCCAGTGTGGGGCCGTGAAAAAGCTCCAGGATGAGATAATCTCCTGCAGATGCAAGGGGTGTCACCTCCGGGCTGTCAAAGGCCTGATACGATCTGGATATCAGGTCCCGCAGTACCTCCCTGGGAACATCCCGGGCAAAAATGGACATCACCTCGAAGGCCAGATCCTGGTATGCCAGTTCCTGCCAGCCATCCACTACGGATTCCTCCACAGAGGGCAATGTCTCGGGCAGCAGCAGTCCCCCGTCTGTGGCAAGGCCCATCATGACTGCCTGGCTGAAATCTATCGGCTCTATCTTTCCCCTGGTACTGATATACTTCATGGGTCTCTAAATCCTTTTTAGGGTGTGCCCCAAAAACAGGATCAGCTCCTGTCAAGCGGCTCCAGTATTATCCTGTGTTTCAAAAGATCTATCCTTTTTATCCTGGCCGGGATCACGGACGGGGATTCAAAAAACCCCTGTATGACCACTCCATCTTCCACCGGCTCTACCAGTATCACATCTTTCTTGAGTTCCTTTTCTTCACCGTCCTCCAGGAGGTAGACAGCAGACTGGCACATACGAAAAACTCCTTTCTATTTAAAAAAGGCCGGCCCTTGACTTGTATATTGGCACAATTATAAATAACTTCATACCGGAAAGACTTCGGGTTTCTGTAAGCCTGAAAGACAAGGTCGTTTAAAGATAACCAGTTTTTTTCAAAAGGAAAGGAGCAGTCACCATGTCCAGAGCCATAAAGTCCATTGATTCCATGGAAATTCTAGATTCCAGGGGGAATCCGACCCTCAGGACCTTTGTAGTATTGGAAGACGGAAGCACGGGAGTGGCATCCGTCCCATCTGGTGCTTCAACAGGAGAACATGAAGCCCTGGAGCTTAGAGACAAGGATCCGTCAAGATACGGTGGCAAGGGAGTACTGAAGGCAGTTGCCAACGTGAAGGAGACCCTGGGGCCAAGGCTCATAGGAATCGATGCGGCTAAACAGCAGGAAATCGACCAGATCATGATAGAGATGGATGGCACCAGGTACAAGGAAAACCTCGGCGCAAACGCCATCTTGTCTATTTCCATGGCGGTAGCAAGGGCAGCGGCCCAGAGTGTGGGACTGCCCCTTTACGAATACCTGGGTGGCTGCACTGCCAACCGCATCCCCGTGCCCATGATGAACATCCTTAACGGCGGTGAACATGCAGACAGCAGCGTGGATTTCCAGGAATTCATGGTGATGCCAATTGGAGCGCCAACATTCTCAGAGGCACTTCGCTACGGAGCTGAGACGTTTCATGCCCTCAAGGGAATTCTCAAGGAAAAGGGCCACGCCACGGCAGTAGGAGACGAGGGGGGTTTTGCACCGAAGACCCTGAAATCCAACGAGGAACCCTGTGAACTGATTGTTGAGGCAATAGAAAGGGCGGGCTACAAGCCTGGTGAAGACATTGCCATAGCCCTTGACCCTGCAGCGAGCTCCTTTTTCAAAGACGGCAAATACATCCTCAGCCGTTCCGGGGCAGGTGAGAAAACCAGTGAAGAGATGGTTTCCATATTCGAAGACTGGGTAAGAAAATATCCAATTATTTCCATTGAGGACGGCCTGGCTGAAAACGACTGGGACGGCTTCAAACAGATGACCAGCAAGATGGGTGACAAGATCCAGATCGTGGGTGACGATGTTTACGTCACCAACACCGATTTCATCAAAAAGGGGATAGAAACAGGGGCCACCAACTCGGTCCTTATCAAGCTGAACCAGATCGGGTCTGTCAGCGAGACGGTAGAAGCCATAAGACTCTGCAGGGAGGCAGGCTGGACCTACGTGGTATCCCACCGCTCCGGCGAGACGGAAGATGCCTTCATAGCCGACTTTACCGTGGCCATGGACGGCAGGCAGATAAAGACCGGCTCTGCATGCAGGAGCGAAAGAATCGCCAAGTACAACAGGCTTCTCGAGATAGAAAGGGAACTGGGCAAGGCAGCCAGATTTGAAAACCCCTTTGCATGATCTTGAACCTTTGGCCAGAGGCTTCCGCCACATTTGCTCTGGCCTCATGAAATATTTGGCTCACAAAAACGGACGTCTCCTGTTGACAACCAGGCCCTCATGGGAATATCCTTGAGGGCCTGAAAAAAGTCGGGACGTGGCTCAGTCTGGTAGAGCACAGCGTTCGGGACGCTGGGGTCGGAGGTTCAAATACTCTCGTCCCGACCACAAAAAGATATATCAAAAAGGGGTTTCAGCCAGTCTGCTGTAAATCCCTTTTTTATTTCCCTGGATCTAGACCAGGCGGAACCTGCCTGTCTTCCAATCAGGTGCGCTCAAAATGGAGTGCAAGCCAGATGGTTTCTTCCGCCTCGGAGGTCCATTCCACCCTATGTCTCCTGTGGGCGGGAATCAGCAGGTAATCGCCCGGCTCCATGGTCACCGTTTCCCCTCCTTCCTCAAACCTGAGCCCTGCCCTGCCCTTTAACACCATGACCCATTCGTCCTGCTCCTGGTCATACCACTGGCCCTCAGGGGTCGCATGCCCCTTGGATACTATCCTTTCAAGCCGGAACACTCTTTCCTGCAGGATATCCTGAAAAAGTTCCTCTTCCAGCCTCCCGGATATTTCCTTGAATATATTGTATTTTTTCATCACTCCTTGCCTTTATCAAAGACTCTGGCGGCTATATTTTAAACATCTTTCACCCTGCCAAGAAATATTATCCCGGATTTTTGGCAAAACTCTGACCGTGCGGGTTGTCGGGCGTTCACAAGGGCCAAAAAAATCGGGACAGTCTTAACCATTCCAGTTTCCCCCTCAAGATACAGAAGCGGATGGCCGATAACATGATATAAGTTTTCTAGTAATTCGGAAACACAGTGATGACTGTCTTCTAATTCTTACTGACTACATTTTAAGGAGTTATTTCCATGCCAAAGGTCAACCAGAAAATTATCCTACTGTCCACTTTATTCCTCATGATTCAACTTTTCCTTCCATGTACCATCTTGGCTAATTCTAACAGGATTATTTTCATTTTGGATGCATCAGGGTCCATGTGGGGACGCATTAATGGCAAACCCAAAATTGTTATAGCCAGGCAGGTTATGAAAGATCTTTTAAACGAGGCGCCTTCCAACATTGATATGTCTCTCATGGCTTATGGACACCGGAGGAAGGGGGACTGCAAGGATATAGAGATGATTGGATCCACAGGCACAGATCCAGCCAGATTAAAGGCAACTATCGACCAAATCACACCCCGCGGCATGACCCCCATTACCGATGCCCTGAGCAAGGCAGCATCTGTCATTTCCAAAGATGGCGCTTCTGGCACTGTAGTCTTGATAAGCGACGGTCTGGAAACCTGCAGCGGCAATCCCTGCGCCTTGGCAAAGGAACTAGTACAAAAAGGGGTGAAGATCGTTGTCCATACCGTTGGGTTTGATGTTGATCAGCAGGCGGCAAGACAACTTGCCTGTATAGCCGATGCAACAGCCGGTCATTACTATGCAGCAGGAAACAGCCAAAAACTTCATGAAATCCTTTTTTCAGTAACAGATGCAGTGGTGAAACAAAAGGCCCCTCCAAAGCCGGAGGTACCTGTCAATACCCAACCTGAGACAAAGAGCAAACGAATCAGGATCACAGGTTTTGGAACCATTATTTTAAAACCGGCCGACTGGGTAAAAATGCCCCCCTACAAGTGGGGTGTTGTAGATGCGGAAAGTGGACAGTTAAAGGGGGAAGCAAGCACAAAAAAACTGAAGATCAAAAAGGGAGAATATCAGATTTGGTGGCAACAGACAGAGCACAATAGCAACAGAATCTTTCTTAGCGAAGCCATAAAGGTTACCAGTGGTAATATCGATGTTCCCATTGATACAGGACTGCGCATTACGGTACCAAAGGGAATTTCAGAACCTTACAGATGGTGGCTGAGCCAGAACGAGGCGGATGACATAATAGCAAATTTCCATAAAACACTCGATGCCCAGGTCGTTCCTGCTGGCCGATACCACCTCCACTGGTGGCAGGATAAGCATTATTCCACGTCTTTAGACCTCGGCCCTGTCGAAATTGAAGCAGCCAGGCTTAATGATTACGTAATCGACCAGGGATTTCTCCTGAGATCCATCACCAAGGAACCTTTTTATTTTTACAAACTTCTGGGAACAGACGGAAAGATGATAGGGCGCTGGAAAGGTAAACCGGCTCTACAGATTGCTCCTCCTGGTACATACACCCTGGTTTTCAGGCAGACCGAACATGGGCACAGAGATGTCTTTTGGGGTGAGGTCACCGTTCCGGATAAGGGGTTTCCCATTATTGATATTGACAGTGGAGTCAAATTTATTGTGCCTGCCGGCACACCATTACCTTACCGGGTTTATTTTAAAAACCTGGAAAATGATCAAGAGATAGAATGGCATGGGAATTTTGCAAGAACGTGGTCCCCCATACTTTTGCCTCCTGGAAAATATCGCCTGGACTGGTGGGAAAAAGAACATGAAACTAAACGAATGACCCTAATTGATGAATTCACTGTAGAGCCTTCAACAATTATGGAAATTGAATTATAGTAAATTTGAAAACTTGCTCCAACAGTTACTCGACCCCCTGAATTTTTCGCTCAGGAACGTGACAAGGCAAAGGAGAGTTGCATGAAAAACAAAAAGCACACTGGCATCGGGATCATCCTGTTATTACTCCTTTCCTCCTGGTTTCAATCCTCCCAAATGAGTATCGCATTTGCCGGGAAAGACAATAGCTGCAGCCACGAAATACCCCTGGATCAGGCCGCGGCGATCCTGGGAGTTGCAGCAGGGGACCTGAACCACCGCAGCTACGAGCAGCCGGTATCACCCGAAAACCAGAAGAATAAAACGTACAAGTTTCCTCCTTGCATTTACCGTTACAGGTCCAAATCCGATTTCCTCAAGTCCATTAACTACACGGTCTATGACTACAACAGTTCCCAGAAAGCCCGGTCGGTTTTCAATACCATGAGGAGTAATTTTGAAACAGTAGCCAAGGTGGAGGCGGTTTCTGGCCTGGGAGACCAGGCCTTCTGGGTAAACGACGATCGTTTCCACCGGCTGGTGACCATCAGGGGCACGGTCATGATCGACGTGGTGAGCCCGAAAACCCCGGAAGTCCAGAAACGGATTGCCCGTTTTTTGCTGGATCGGTAGTCTTTATCCGGATTTATACAGAGTCCTGCAGTTCAAATAACTGACAAACCCGCCAGAAGCCAGATTTTGCTCCTGGCTGAACCGCGCTGTCCGGGCACCTGGTTTTAAATCCCTTATCAAGCCAGACAGCTGCGCTTTGGGCATCTTCCAAGTAATCCTTTACTCTTTTTTATTGAGCTTGCACTCAAATCGGCTTCCGTCTACGCTGAAAAAGATCGCTTGCCAAATCAGTTGCATGGGCACCAAAGGCTTCTGCGTAAAGAGGCCTGGGAGACATTGAAAGAAATCCGCTGGCTCTTGCCCCGCCTCGGCCAGGTGCAAGCAGTAAATACTCCCATTTGAACCGGTTCTATTAAAAAATGACAAAACCTGTATCCTCATTCAAGACAGCCCAGATACTAATCCTGTCATTTGCCCATTTTGTCCATGATATATACTCGTCCTTTCTCTCCCCTCTACTGCCTCTTCTGATTGAAAAGCTCTCCCTTTCCCTTGCCCAGGCTGGAAGCCTTGCTGCAGTGATGCAGCTACCGGCACTTTTGAACCCCCTG
>CAYZJS010000074.1:0-7130 GCA_964478865.1 uncultured Thermodesulfatator sp. | reverse complement strand
CCTGATTATCGCAACGGGCCTTTTGTTGCTGGTCTTTTTTCTCATCGAGTTCAGGCTGGTATCAACCATCAAGCCCCTTCCAAAGTATACCAACGTACTTGTTTTTGTAGTCATAAACATCAACCTGCTGCTGATCCTGGTCCTCAGTTTCCTGGTAATAAGAAACCTTGTAAAGCTCATTTTCGAAGAACGGATTCACCTTCTGGGTGCAAGGCTCAAGACCAAGCTCACCATCGGTTTCATCATCATCTCACTTCTTCCAACACTTTTACTTTTTTTCATTTCATTCCAGTTCCTTAGGACAAGCCTGGCCTACTGGTTCGACACCAGGATCGAATTCAGCCTCGAACAGGCACTTTCTGTTGGTAGAAGCTACTATCAGTCCCAGATCAAGCAGTTGAAGGACGTTGAAAACGTTCTGGTAAACGAAATAAAACTTCACTGCGTTTCAGAAGATGAACCGGGCATAGACAAGCAATGTGTAGAAAACCTCATGGCACCGGCAGTGGTATCCAGCGTTTCGGCCAGGGTTATCAGGTACAGTTCCGTCAATTCCATGGAGCTGCTGGATGCGGAAGGAAGGATCCTGCTGAAAAAGACGTGGCTGCCGCTTACCGAAAACCTGCCGCCAGTAGACATAAAGGAGCTCAAAAAAAAGCGGTCATCATGGCCGCTGGTCCTTCACTTTGACATAAACACAGGGACCGTCATCAGGGTGGTCCAGCCGATACTCAATGAGTATGACAGGCCCATGGCATACCTTTGTGTTGGAAGGTTCCTTTCGGAAGACATTGTTTCCCAGCTGGAAGATATCAGGCAGGGATTCGAGGGCTACAAGCGCCTGAAGGTATTCCAGGACCCCCTGAAGACCAGTCTTCTTTCCACCCTTTTCCTGATAACCATGCTGATCATCTTCGTATCCGTATGGTTTGCTTTCAAGCTCGCCAAGGGCATAACGGAGCCGGTACAGATGCTGGCAGAGGCCACCCAGAGGGTGGCCCAGGGCGATCTGGATTTCAGGCTGGAACCCACTGGCAGGGATGAACTGAGCAGCCTCGTGCGGGCATTCAATACCATGACCAGGGATCTAAAGGAGGCCAGGAGAAGGGCGGAAGAGGCGTCCCGCCAGCTGCTTAAAAGCTACACAGAAATCGAGCACAGGAAGGCCTACATAGAGATGCTCCTTGAAAATATAACTGCCGGTGTAATAAGCCTGGACAGGGAAGGCCGCATCACTACCATAAACAGGTCTGCATGTGAGATCCTCCAAAAGGATGCCAACTACCTGCTAAAATCCAGCTACAGGGAACTGCTGGGACCAGGGGAAATCCAGGAATTTGAAAACATTAGAAAGGATCTGTTTGCGCAGAGGCAGGGGTCTGTGAAACGCTCCATAAAGGTGGACGTTGGCGGAGAATCAAGGTCTCTGCTGGTCAACTTTTCAATGCTGAGGGACAAGGATGACCGGGTTTACGGGATCCTTATCGTCTTCGATGACCTTACCGACATGGAACGCATTCAGAGGATCGCCGCATGGAGAGATGTAGCTAGAAGGATTGCCCATGAAGTCAAGAACCCTCTGACCCCCATAAAGCTTTCAGCACAGAGGCTAAACAGGAAATTTCACGGAAAATTCTCTGGCAGGGACCTTGAAGTCTTTGAAAGATGTACACAAACTATAATCAGCCAGGCAGATGAACTGAAACGGCTCGTTGATGAATTTTCGAGATTTGCCCGCATGCCAGCACCAGTGTTAAGAAGAACTTCCCTTTCCAGGGTCATTAAGGAAGCCGCTGCTGTATACCAGGACATGGTGGATATCCGGCTGGATATTCCAGAAGGCCTTCCCCAGGTCAAGGTGGATTCGGAACAGGTAAAACGCGTATTTATCAATATAATTGATAACGCCATTTCAGCCGGGAAGGCCACGAAAGTACATATCTCGGTTTCCTGCACATCTTCTCAAAAAGGAATGGAGATCCTTGTGAAGGACAATGGAAAAGGTGTCGGAGCAAAGGACATTTCAAGGATATTCGAACCCTATTACTCCAAGAAAAAGGGCGGCACGGGCCTGGGTCTTGCAATAGTAAAATCAATCCTTGAAGCGCATGATGCCAGGATTACAGCGGAGCCAAACGAGCCAACCGGGCTTGTTTTCAAAATAATTTTCAGCATCACATGAGGGCCTGAAAAACAGATATCATGGAAAAGAAAAAGATCCTTGTGGTAGACGACGAGGATTTCATCCTGGAATCCGTCACAGACATCCTTTCAGATGAGGGATACCATGTGATAACAGCCGAAGACGGGCCGCAGTGCCTGGAAAAGATAGAATCACAGGCCCTGCCAGACCTCATACTGCTGGACATATGGATGCCCGGAATGGATGGAATAGAGGTCCTTGAAAAGGTGAAAAAGAGGTGGCCCTTTATTCCCGTCATAATAATGTCCGGCCACGGAACCATCGAAACCGCTGTCCAGGCCACAAAGCTGGGGGCATTCGACTTCATAGAAAAACCCCTTTCCATAGATCCCCTGCTGCTTTCAGTTGAAAACGCCCTGAAATTCAAGGCCCTCCAGGAAGAAAACGTACTGTTAAAGGAGAAGACCGGAAGGGTCCGGGACATCACAGGAAAAAGTGAAAAGATACTGAAGCTGAAGGAGCAGATACGGATAGTCGGCCCAACGGATGCATGGGTGCTCATACAGGGTGAAAATGGCACGGGAAAGGAAATCATTGCCCAGACCATCCACCGTTACAGCAAGAGAAAGGATAAACCGCTGGTAGACATAAACTGTGCCGCTATTCCAGAGGAGCTTATCGAAAGTGAGCTTTTCGGCCATGAAAAAGGTGCGTTTACCGGTGCCCATACCATGAAAAGGGGAAAGTTTGACCTTGCAAATGGAGGGACGTTGTTTCTGGACGAGATAGGAGACATGACCCTCAGGACCCAGGCAAAGATACTCCGTATACTTCAGGAACAGAAGTTCGAACGTGTGGGCGGCAGCCGGACCATAAACATCGACGTCAGGATAATAGCTGCAACCAACAAGGACCTGGAAGAAGAGATCAAAAAGGGCAGATTCAGGGAGGATCTTTATTTCAGGCTGAACGTCATACCCATAGAGGTCCCGCCTCTCAGGGAAAGAAAGGAAGACATACCCCTTCTCGTGGATGAATTTCTCCAGGAATTCTCAAAGGGAAAGATAAAGATGGAGGAAGATGCCATCAATGCGCTTCTATATTATGACTGGCCCGGGAACATCAGGGAGCTGAGAAACCTCATCGAGCGGCTGGTCATACTTTCCAAAGGGGAAAAGATCACCATCAAGGATCTCCCGGACCATTTCGCTTCCGCCAAGGAAAGAGATACACCAGGAATAATGGAACACGATTTTGATGTATCCTGCTTTGAATGCCCGGATTTCAAAAAGGCAAGGTCAATATTCGAAAAGGAATACATCAGGAAGAAACTGAAACAGTACGGCGGAAATGTCAAACGCACTGCGGAATCAATTGGAATAGAAAGAAGGCACCTTCACAGGAAGATCAAGTCCCTCGGGATTGAAAACTGATCTTTTTCTCCTGGCCCCTGGACAGCCTCTTGAGGTTATCGCTGTGTTTCAGCCAGATTATAAGGCAGATTGTCCACGACATGGATTCAAGTATGTCGTTGCTGCAAAAAAAATGCATTAGTATGGGCAGGGATGCGGCTGCAGCCAGGGAAGCAGCGGAAACATACCCGAACAGGCTGATAACAACGAAAAAAACCAAGGCGGCAATTCCCAGTGCCTTGGGACAAAGTGCCAGGAATACACCGGCAGCAGTGGCCACGCCCTTTCCGCCCCGAAACATCAGAAATACAGAGTAGCAGTGACCGGCTACAGCGCCCAGGCCCGTCAGTGCCAGGTAAACGGTATCGACTCCTGCAATGGATGCAAGAAATACCGGCACAAAACCCTTTGATATATCGGTAAAAAGAGTTATCAATCCCCACTTTTTACCAAGCACCCTGGCAATATTGGTGGCGCCTATGTTGCCGCTTCCATGTTTCCTGGGATCCCTTCCCTGGAGCCTTGCAAAGATAAGCCCGAAGGGAATCGAACCGGCCAAAAAACCAGCTAATGGAAACAGGATGGAAATGCTGTCTGATATTTCCTGCATATGGGTCACCCCTGCCCTTTCATAAGGATGCCGGACAGTTCCCTGAAATGTTCCACATGAAACGCCGCATCCAGGCTACTGTTCTTGTAGGCTATAAGAGGCATGCCGGCGCGCCTGGCAACCTCTTCATCCACCTTTGAATCCCCGATATAGACCCCGTTTTCCGGCTTGAGATCAAAATTTTCAAGTATCTTGAAGACGCCTTCAGGGTGGGGTTTAGGCCTTTCCACGTCCAGGGCGCATACTATCTTGTCAAAAAGCCCGTCCAGGCCGTAAATCTGGCGAAGCCTCGGCATGGTGGTGCTCCTGTTGGTGGAAATAGCCGTATAATACCTCTTTCTGAGGGTCATTACCGTCTCTTCCATGGATGGCTCCATTTCCATGTATTCCAGGAAATTTCCATAGTCCAGGCCCTGGTAGACACTGAAGGCCTTTTCAATGAGATGGGGATGGTCACGAAAAATGAAACGAATTGACTCTTCTGCAGTGTGCATGTGGCAGTAGTCCAGCTCTCCAGGCTCGAGGCCCCTTCTTCCCGCCTGCCTGGCTATTTCATTATAAAATTCCGAATTGGCCCTGAGGGAATTGAACAGTACCCCGTCACAGTCAAAAATGACTATCTTCAGCTGTTCGTTGTCTATCATGTCAGTTGGTCTTTGTAGTCCCTGATCCTGAATCCCTTGACAGTATCCACATCTTCCATACCCTTGGAAAGAACCATAACCTTGTGGGATTCTCCCATGGCATGTGGGAAAATAAGTGCCTTTATGCCGGCAAGTACCGGTGAAAAGGGATCCACCTGTCCGAATACCCGCTGCATGGTCTCGTCCGGATCGAGGCCTCCCAGAAACGCCCATTGCGGCGTATATCCAAGGCATTTCATGCCGTGGTCTTCCGCCCACTTCTTCAGATCTGAAAAATTCACGTGGGCCGTAATATCTACCATACCTGGGTACGAAAAGAAATCCTCGGTGGTTCTCTGTCCGCTGTAACCCAAAAGGGTTCCCCTGTTCCTGTGCGGGGCAAGGTATTCATCTGCTGAAAATCCGTAATCTATCACCAGGACAAACCCTGTTTCCATGACTGTCGAAATCTCCTTTATCCAGTCCCTGACGCCAAGGTTGACCTCCGTACGGTAACCTTCCGGGATCCGTTTCCTCACTGAATCCAGGTAATCAACAAGCTCACTTGCAGAAGGCTCCATCATTACCTCGCAGAAATTGCCTTCCTCGTCCAACCCCACGTATATTTCCTTTAGTTCCCCGCTGTCCCTCTGCACCAGGTGGACTGGAAATGCGTCCAGGAGTTCGTTGGCTACTATTACTCCTGAAAAACTGCCGCAGTCTGAAAATTCATTTATTATCTTTACAGTGTCCCTGAACTTTGAAAGCTCCTGTCCCAGGACCTTTTTCCTTTTGTCCAGGGGCTCCACTATGAAATAGGTAAGATTTTCAAAATATTCAGGTTCGTACTCCTGCAGATATGCCAGCAAATCAGATGCAAGGTATCCTGCACCTGCTCCAAACTCGCATATATCCAGAGATCTGTTGCCCGACCTCTTGACAAAGTCCTCTATCTGGACTGCCAAAAGGCTTCCGAAAAAGCGGCTCGCGTGGGGGGCGGTTACAAAATCGCCCTTTTTTCCTATGGGGAGATCGATCCTTGAATAATATCCCAGATCCTGGTGATAGAGACATTCCGCCATGAACTGCCTGAAGGTGACAGGGCCATCAGCCTCAATTTTGTCTTTTAATAATTTTCTTAACTTTATAGGATTATGAAGCATTTTATGATATGTTTTTTCCACTTTTCCCTGTTAAAAAAGTCTTGAAAGATAACAAAAGGGTCGATCCTGTTGAAGTTGAATAAAAGATACCACTTTTTTAATATTGGCAAATTAAAATTTGTCTTTTTATTTCAATCTATTGAATTATTTTTCAAGTTTTAAACTCAGCTTAGTCTTAATCTTAATTTTTTATAAGAAGGTAAAAGATAATGTTAAAGGCAACAGCAGAAAAAGACAAAATTCTTTCCGCCATGTCAAAGGCCCATTCCATCGTTGACAAAAAGACCATAATGAACATCATCAACAACGTTCTTCTCTATTCCAAAAACGGTGAGCTGTATATCGAGGCAACAGACCTGGAAATTTCCTTTCGTACCCATATTCCCGTTAATATAATCGAGGAAGGCTCCCTTACTGTAAGCGCCAGGAAATTTTACGAGATAGTAAAGGAGATCCCGTATCCTGAACTCCTTATCGAGGAAATACAGAACAACTGGCTGAAGGTATCGGTAGGCGATAAGGCCGAGTACATAATAGCCGGTCTTCCATCCGATGATTTTCCCGTGTTCGGTAATTTTCCATCAGAAGGACTCATGGAAATACAGTCCTCTGCACTGTCATCCCTGATCGAAAGGACCATATTTTCCGTTTCATATGACGAGAGAAAGTACGCACTTTCCGGCATACTTACCGAAATCATACCTGCAGGAGACGGCAATCAGGGAAGATTTCTTCTCAGGATGGTAAGCTCTGACGGTCACAGGTTGAATCTTGCGGAAAAGGAAATAGAGATTCCTTCTGCGGAAACCACGGAAAAACAGGAGGCCATAATACCAAGGAAGGGCGCAAGCGAGCTGAAAAGGCTTGCTGAAGACTCTGACAAGATATTTCTCAAAAGGGATGATAAATTCCTGTACGCAAGTACAGAAAATGCCCAGTTGATCATACGTCTGATAGACGGCACCTTTCCCGATTACAATGCGATTATCCCGGCTGAAAAGAAAAGATTCATTGAATTTTCAAGACCGGTCGTCCTGGGAGCCCTTAAACGGATCTCCATAGTAACTACTGACCCTTCTTTCAAAGGTGTAAAGGCAAGCATCAATGGAAATTTCATGGAGATAGAATCCATTGAAAAAAAGACCGGCCAGGGACAGGAGATGGTAAAGATAAAGTACA
>CAYZJS010000073.1:0-12618 GCA_964478865.1 uncultured Thermodesulfatator sp. | reverse complement strand
CCCGGCCCCTCATATCACTGGAACCGACATGCCTGCATGATAACCAGAAAAATTGTACTCATCTCCTCCCTACTTGTCATGCTGTGGGGTACTGGTACGGCTGGATACCAGCTGATAGAGGGATGGAATTTCCTTGATGCCGTCTACATGACTGCAATCTCCCTTACCACAGTAGGTTTCCAGGAGGTCCACCCCCTTAGTGAACACGGCAAGATATTTACCATTTTCCTCATCACCCTCGGAGTGGGACTCTTCTTTTATGCAGTTGGTTCCATGGCGGAAGGACTCATAGAAGGGCATCTAAAGGGTCTCATAGGCAGAAGGCGTATGCTGAAAAAGATTTCAAAACTCGAAAGACACTACATCGTGTGCGGATTCGGACGGCTGGGCAAGGTCATATGCAATGAGCTGCAGGTGCGCCAAAAGCCCCTGGTGGTTATAGACAACAAGCAGAGTTCGGTCCAGAAGGCTGAAAAAAGAGGCCTCCTGTGGATACTGGGCGATGCCACAGTGGACGAGGTTCTCATCAATGCGGGCATCAAACGCGCAAAGGGGCTTATAAGCGTTCTCAATACAGATGCCGCCAACATATACATAACCATTTCCGCGAAATTCCTGAATCCGGATCTCACCATAGTTACCCGGGCAGAAAACGAAAATGCCGAGAAAAAGATGTTCCAGGTGGGAGCAACTAAGGTCATAAGCCCCTACAAGATAGGTGCATCCCGCATGGCGCTGGCAGTGCTCAAGCCCACCCTTACGGAATTCCTGGACCTTGCCAGCCATTCTGTCGGATTCGACCTGGACATTGAGCAGATAGAGATAGGGCCAGGTTCCGAGCTGGACGGAAAGGCCCTTAAGGATATTTCCCTAAGGGAACGCACAGGAGTTACGGTTATTGCCATCAAGGAAAGGGGCAGGGAAATGTCCCTTCAGCTTGTCCCTGACAAGCCCCTCAAGGCCGGAGACGTGATCGTTGCCCTGGGAGGCCGTAACGGCATAAGAAAGGTCCTGGAAATGGCCGGACAGAAACCCCTTGATCCCCTATGATTTGTGTTGTTTTGTCAAAAGAGGAGGTGCAGGCATGGATCCTGAATTTTTGTTGAATGGCATTCTGGACGAACTGGAAGGTGCAATCGAGGGCATGGCCAAGTCCGACTCGGTTCAGGAAAAACTTGAATACAGCCAGATCATAAGAAACCTGAGCATGAGCATGGGCCAATTCCTGAACATGGCAGCCGATTTCATGGACCTGGAAGAAGAAATCTGAGAAAAGGGATGGTTTATCTGCCAGAAATCCCCACAGCCTTCCGGTTTTGAAAAGCTCGATGAAAAGGTGGCGCCGGTTCTACTACGATATCTTTTCTTCCTTTTATGACGGCATCATTGCCCTTCACAGCAAGGACAAGAGTGCAAGGCTCAGGGATTTTCTCATTGAAAAGAGCGGGTTTGAGCCAGGGATGAACCTGCTTGATATCTGTACTGGGACAGGGGCAGTGGCGCTGAGGGCCGCAAGCAGACAAAGCTCTTCCGGAGCCGTGGTTGGCCTGGACTTTTCAATGGGGATGCTTCAAAAGGCAAGAAAGAAGGCACGTAAGGGAGGCATCAAGGTCGATTTCGTGCTGGCAGATGTTTCAAGGCTTCCATTTTTGGCAGAAACCTTCCACGTGGTCACCTGTTCCCATGCCATGTACGAACTGGACCCGGAAACCAGAAACTCGGCCCTCGGAGAGGCCAGGCGGGTGCTCGTGCCTGGAGGCGTTTTTATCATGATGGAGCACATGGAACCGGACAGGCCCTTTGTCAGGTTTCTCTACAACCTGCGGCTTGCCAGCATGGGCTCATCATCAAACAGGGACTTTGCCAGGGATGAAAGGCCCTTTGTCAGCCGATTTTTCAATGGCGTTCAACTCATGAAGGCGCCAGGTGGCAGGTCGAAGGTCATAAGGGGGACAAAGCAGGGCGGCTGATATCCTCAACCGGAAACCGCCGAGGCCCGCCAGCCTGGGGCCAAAACATGAGATGTAGCAGCCTGTGAGCAGATTCCATGAATGTCCCCTAGCCTTTTCCCCTTTTCTTCTATACCAGTGACACGCTTATAAGCTTTGATATTCCCCTTTCTTCCATGGTGACGCCATAAAGCGTGTCTGCGGTTTCCATTACCTGCTGGTTGTGGGTTACAAGTATTACCTGGCTTTGCCGTGAGATCTTCCTGACAAGCTTGTTAAACCTCACTGTGTTTGCCTCATCCAGCGGGGCATCCACTTCATCGAGCAGACAAAAGGGACTCGGTTTTATGAAAAAGATGGAAAATATCAGGGCCAGGGCGCCCAGTGCCTTTTCACCGCCGGACAGAAGGTTCAGGTTCCTTATCCTCTTGCCCGGGATTTCTATCATGAACTCCACACCAGATTCCAGGATGTTTCCCGGGTTGTCAAGCCTGAGACTGGCCTGGCCACCGTCAAAAAGAAGGGGGAAGACCCTTCCAAGGCTGGCATTTACGTCCTCTAGGGCCTGCTTGAACTTCTTCCGGCACTGCCTGTCAATACGATCTATGGCCTTTTGAATGTCTTTCATGGAGGCCCTCAAATCCGCCTCCTGTTCCTTCAAGAATACAAGGCGTTTTTCAAGCCCTGCAAATTCTTCTATGGCTGCAAGGTTCACCGCCCCTATCTTTTCGATTTTTTCCCTTACCTCTTTCAGTTTCTCCCTGGCCTCTTCCGGATCAATACCCCTTATATCTGCCGGAAAATCGTAATCCTCGCTTATCCGCCTCTGAAGTTTTGATCTGCATGTATCTTCCAGGTACTCCTTCTCCTTGGAAAGCCTTGAAAGTTCAAGGTCTGTCTGGTGGAGTCGTTCAGACACAGCGGACAATTCGGACATGAGCTTTCTTTTAACGCCTTCAGCTTCGGCCCTTCGGCTTATAAGTTCCTCCAGGACGTCTTCCTTTTCCTTCAGTTTTTTAAGGACAAGGGCCTCGGCATCCACCATGGCCTGCTTCTTGCCGGTAATCTCCTTGATCTGCCTGATGATGTCTCTTTCCTCCTGGGAAAGTATGGAGATCTCCTTTTTCATGTCCTCCGAAAGGTTCCTGGAGCTTTCTATCTCTCCCTGGAGTCTTGAAACCTCGGCTTCGATACCCTTTATCTCTGTATCGATCCTTGCCTTTTCCACGGAAAGGACATGGAGTCGCCGGTGGAGCTCCTTTTTTTCACCACTGGCCTCCCGGAATTTCTTGTCCAGCTCCTGGAGTTTTTCTTCCAGCTCCTCTTCCTCCTGAACCAGTGAGGACAGTCTTTTTTCCGTGTCTGAAAGCCTGCCTTCAAGGACTTGGCGTTCCTCCAGGACCTCTTCTCTTTCAAAATCATGCATTTCCAACCTGTCCATGATCCTTCCGAGGGCTTCACTGATGCGGCGCTCTTCCGAAGTGATGGCCTCCATTTTCTCCTGCTCCTGGAGCAGTTTATTTTCAGCTCCCGAGATCTCTTCCGCCAGGACTTTGCGCTGGACCTTGAGATCACGGGCCTTTTCTTCCAGCTTGGAAAGCTTCGTATCAAGCGCATTCAGCTCTTTCAAGACTTCATCACGCCTTGCCCTTGTCCAAAGCAGGCCCTTTTGCCTGCGAGGACTGCCGGTAAACCTGATCTCGTTCCAGGGAGTTATGACAAACCCGTCAAGAGTGATGATGAAAAACGGACCGGATTCATCACAGGATTCCCGGAAACCAAGGGCTGTCTCCATGTTTTCTGAAACAAGCCAGCTTGAAAGTATGTTCCTGCAGGCAACGGACGCAGCACTTTCTCCCCCTACCCGTCGGGAAAGGACGGAAACCCCCTCGGGCAGTTCCCGGCCCTGAAAAGGTGAAGGGCCGTCTTCCTTTTCAGCAGGGCCGGACGAGATGGCAGGCAGCACAGAAAGCCCCCCGTAACCTTCCGGGTCATCCCTGATGCTTCCTGTTATCTTTAAAATATCTTCAGGACTGGCTTCTTTCAGCAAAAAGGCACCAAGAGTCTCCCCAAGGGCAACCTCGATGACATCCTCCCAGCCTTTTTCCACCTTTAGGGTGGCAGAGAGCAACCGGGCATGGATGCCGAGTTCCTTGAACAAATGCCTTACTCCATCTGGGACATCGACCCTGGAAGAAATTATCCTCGAAAGCGTATCAAGTTCTGCCTTCAGCCCTGTCTGGCGGGAAGAGCCTTCAAGAATCCGGTCTCTTAGCCTGGAAATCCTGTCTTCCACCTCGAGAAGCCTCTTTTTCAGACTGGATAAACTTTTTCGGCCTTGGCTGATCCTGGCCTCCGCCTCCCCTGCCCTCTGTCTTGTCTTAGAAAGTCCTTCCTCCAGGCCCCTTTTATCCTCCAGGGCGTCTTGCGCCTGGCGTTCAAGCCTTGAAAGCTTGTTGTCAAGGCCCTTAAGCCTGTCTTTAAAGGAGGTCTTCCTGCTTTTTAGCCCCGCCTTTTCCGCGGCAAGGTCCACCAGGATACGGCGGGCATCTTCCAGCCTTTTTCGCCACAGGGCCTCTTTCTCCTCCTGCTCCTCAACCCTGGCACGGAGATCCCTTCTTTCCTTTTCTTTCGAGATGGAATCATCTTTCAGGCCTTCCAGCCTGTCGCAGATGCTTTCGAGCCTTTTCCGGAAACCTGCCCTCCGGGATGAAGCATCCTTGAATTTTTCCTCCAGGCCCTTTCTGGTCTGTCTGCAAAGTGCAAGGTCCTTTTCCCTGTCCACGAGGAAGAGACTAAGTTCCTCTATATCGGCTTCCATCCGCCCGATTTCATCCTTTACTGTCTTTAACTGCTGCCTGTTTTCCTCCATGAGCAGATCGGTTTCGCCGATCTTCGCATCGGCAACTGAAAGCCTTGCTTCAAGGTCCTCCTTCTTGCCAGCCTGGACAGACCTGTCCCCGAGCAGCTCGCTTTCCCGGCTGCAGACTGAAGACCACCTGTTTTTCAGCAAGAAAAGAGAGAGGATTTCCTCCTTTTCCCTGAGCCCCAGGTATCTTGTTGCCCTTGATGCCTGTCTCTTTAAGGACCTCGCCTGTTTTTCCACCTCCATGACGATGTCACCCAGGCGTTCCAGGTTATGGAGGGTCTGTTTGAGACGCCCTGCCGCCTCAGCCCTCCTTGCCTTGTACCTGGATATGCCGGCCACCTCTTCCAGTATCATGCGCCTTTCATCGGAACTCATGCTCACGAAATGACCTACCTGGCCCTGGTCTATGATGGAATAGGCCCTGGCCCCTGCCCCGGTATCCAGGAAAAGGTATCTTATGTCCTTGAGGCGGCAATTTTTCCTGTTCAGGCGGAACTTGGCCTCTCCGCTGGGGAAAAGGATCCTTTCTATCTCTATTTCCGGAATTGATTCCAGTTCAGGCGGAGCCATGCCGGCGCTGTTTTCAAGGATCAGCCGGACATACGCGCTTCGGGGGGCCTTTTTGCCATTGCCCCTGTAAATCAGGTCATCCATGTTTCTGGCCCTGAGAAGCCTGGGATTCTGTTCTCCAAGGACCCAGCGGATAGCATCTACTATGTTGGATTTACCTGAACCATTGGGACCGACTATGGCACTGATCCCCTCCGAGAACGTGATGGAAGTCCGCTTGGGAAATGACTTGAATCCGGAAATGGTAAGCCGTTTCAGCCTCACTTGACTATACTTGCCCCTTTAAGATCATGCCCTTTTGGGCCTTGCATCCTTTAGCACAAGTTGGAGGTTCTTCCTGCCCTGCCAGTTGTTTATGCCTGGAGTAAATGCTATTTCCATGTCGTTCCACGAAAAAGACAGCTTGTCACCGTGCCCCCAGGCCACTAGATCAAGGCTGCCGGGAGCCGTATCCGCCGTGCTTTCACCGGAGAGGGTGAGCTTCAGGTGGGACTTTCCTACTATCCGGCTGTTTTTTACAAGAAAATTCCTCATTGAAAATAAAGGGGATGGATAGCCGGGCCCAAAAGGCTCCAGCATTTCAAGAAACATGGGATAATCGGGGTACAAGAGTTCTGACGCCTGGACGCGGCAGTCTATGTCAAGTACGGCCGCCGCCTCTTGGCCGGAAATGGCCCTTTTGCACTTGTCTTCAAAGACATGCCTGAAATCATCCAGTTTTCCTGTCTCGAGTTTCAGGCCTGCAGCCGCCTTGTGTCCGCCGTATCTGTCGAGACATGTAGAACAAAGGGAAAGCAGGGAAAAAAGATCCATGCCTTCTGGGCACCGGCCCGAACCTGTAGCCTCCTGGCCGTCTACTGAAAGTAGTATTACCGGCCTGTTCACCTGGTCTACCAGCTTTGATGCCACGATGCCAATGATGCCGAGCTTCCACTCAGGGCTTGCAAGGATGTAACTGCACCTTTCACCCATATCCTGGATAAGGGACAGGGCCTGGCGCATGATCTGTCTTTCCTGGTTCTGCCTCATCTGGTTCAGGCGGTTCAGCTCCTGTGCAAGGCTTGCTGCCTGCTCCCTGCTTGATGAGACAAGGAGGCTGAAGGCCTTTTTGGCGTGATCCATCCTTCCTGCCGCATTTATCCTCGGCCCGATCCTGAAGCCGATATCCGTGGAATTAACCGGGCCAGAGAGGCTGGAGGCATGTTTCAGGGCTTCAATGCCGGGCCTGGCTCCCTCCTCCAGGACCTGCAATCCGGCCTTAACCATGATGCGGTTGTCCCCGAAAAGAGGCATGATGTCCGATACAGTGCCAATTGCAACAAGGTCCAGGTACTTCCTGAGATTTGGGGGATTTGCCCCGTCCCAGTAACCTGAGCGGTAAAGAAGGGTCCGAAGAGACCTCACCAGGTTAAAGGCCACCCCCACTCCTGCAAGCTCCTTGAAAGGAAAACGGCAGCCGGGCTGTTTTGGATTTACCAGGGAAAGACTTGGAGGAAGCATATCCTGGGGCTGGTGGTGATCGGTTATTACCAGGTCAAGCCCCTTTTCCAGGGCATACTCGGCCTCTGTAAAATTCGATATTCCACAGTCCACGGTTATAACCAGGCTGCATCCCCTGGAGCGAAGATAATCCAGCCCTTCCCTGTTCAGGCCGTATCCTTCCTCTTCCCGGTGAGGGATATAGACGTGGCACTTGATGCCGAGTTCCTGGAAAAAAAGGTAGACCAGGGCGGCAGAAGTTACCCCGTCTGCATCATAGTCTCCGAAGATTCCCACGGTTTCCCTTTTTACGACTGCCTGCACAAGACGCTTGGCTGCCTTTTCCATCCCCTTCATGAGAAAAGGATCACTCAACCTAGAAAGGCTTACATCCAGGTGTGATTCTATCTGGTCAACGGTTACAAGGCCCCTTGCCGCCAGATATGCTATGATGCTTTCTGGAAGTGACAATTTTGATGAAAGGTGATCAATGAGCCTGTCTTCGGGCTTTTTAAAGGACCATGTGCGTTTTAATATGAGGGATGGCATGGCCGGAAAATTAATAGGAGGCATGTCCAGTGTCAATCTGCCCATACCGGCATGCAGGATGCCGCTTCTGGACAAAACTGGTAAATGCAGGGTGAAATGATCCGCACCAGGTCCTTCAGGATGGATCCGTCAAGGGTCTATTTCCTGAAGTTTATCCTTGAGGGCTATGATAATCTCTTTGTGTTAAGTACTATTGACAGGAAGGAAGCTTTGGTGGAAATCCAGTATGTGGCAGGCCTTGAGGATGAGCTCGGCTCCATCCTGGAGGAAATAGGAGATTTCATAGGGCTTAGGTCCCGGAACAAGACGTGAATATGGGTCTTATCTACCGTTTGGTCACCGTTGCAGCCCTGATGGCTTATGCTTCATGGGATCTGATCGTTTTTCCGGCACTTGCAATGCCGGAAGCAGCCTTCGTGCAGGCCCAAAATTCCTCCAGGGAGGCAATGGGCCTTGAAGACTGCATATCCATTGCCCTTTCCCGGAACCTGAGGCTTCTCAAGCAGCAATATGAACAGCAGGCTGCACGCCTTGAGTCGAGTGTTTCCTACAAGGAGATGCTTCCCAGGCTTTCAACCGGCTATTCTTATACAGGCAGGCGGGATGCGGCAACCGTGGTAATATTCGGCCACTCGACTACAATCAGCGGCCACGACCAGTACGGGTGGGACCTGAATATTCAACAGCCTGTTTTTTACGGCGGGCTTCTTTGGAACAGGTACAAGTCTGCCCGGATCGATGTTGACATCGCGGCCTTGGCCCTGGCCCAGGCCAGGAATGATATAATCAGGGAAACCAAGGTTGCCTTTTACCAGGTCCTGAAGGATGTGAAGCTCCTGGATGAAGCCAGGGCCTCCATAAAGAGGCTCGAGGCCCAGCTTTCGGACGTGAGGGAATTTTTCAATATAGGCCTGAGGCCCAGGACCGATCTACTCCAGAGCCAGGTGGAGCTGAGCCAGGGCAGGCTTCAGCTGGTCAAGGCCAGAAACCAACTGGAACTTGCCAGGAACAGGCTTAACCTCGTGCTGAAAAGGCCCCTTGATACGCCAGTGATCCTGAAGGACCAGCTCTCGGAGACAAGGATGGAGCTTACCCTGGAGAAACTCTACAGCCTTGCATATGCTTCCAGGCCGGAGATTTTGCAGGCGGAAAAGGCGGTTTCCAAGGCGGAACACCAGGTAAAAATAGCAAAGAGTGAATTTTTCCCGAGGGTGGATCTTACTGCAAGCTATTCCAAGGAAGGGGTCACTCCCGATGTCTCGGACAACCCTTACGGGGACCACGACATGGCACAGGTGATGCTGAATGCCACGTGGGAGCTATTTTCCTGGGGAAAGAGCAGGGACAGGGTTGCCGCAGCAGAGGCACGGCTAAAGGAGGCAAGAACCGGCCTTGAGGATGTAAAGGATCACGTGGCCTACGAGGTCAAAAATGCCTTCATGCTGTGGAAGGATGCACAGGAGGGAGTAAGGGTGGCTGAATCAGCCCTGGAACATGCAAAAGAGGATTATGAACTGAACAGGTCCCGTTACAGGCAGCAGTTGGCATCCAATACAGATACCCTGGATGCCCAGAGCAGATTGACCAGGGCCAGAAGCGAATACTTTTCGGCCATTGCCCTGGAACTTTCAGCCCTGGCCCAGCTGGAATACGCAATTGGAAAGGAGATCAAGAATGTACAGGATTGAAGAAGTCAAAACCAGGCCATTTCCAGACCAGAAACCAGGCACTTCGGGGCTGAGAAAACCCGTTGCACAGTTCCAGGAACCGGCTTACCTGGAAAATTTCGTGCAGTCCGTATTTGATGCCATGCCCGGTGGAGCAAAAGGTGCATCCCTGATGCTTGGCGGTGACGGCAGGTACTATAACAGGGAAGCAATACAGGTGATCATAAAAATGGCCGCTGCAAACGGGGTGTCCAGGCTTCTGGTGGGAACAGGCGGTATCTGCTCCACACCTGCAGTATCCAATATCATACGAAAATTCAAACTCTCCGGTGGCATAATACTTTCTGCAAGCCACAACCCCGGGGGGCCTGACGGTGATTTCGGCATCAAGTTCAACACCAGCAATGGCGGACCTGCGCCCGAAAAGGTAACCGGCGCCATCTATGAAAAAAGCCTTGATATAAAACGTTACCTCATTGCCAAGGGGCCTGACCTTGACATAGACAGCATGGGTGCCGTTTATGATGTTGCCGGGATGAAACTCGAGATAATAGATCCGGTAAGGGATTACGTCGAACTCATGGAAAGGCTCTTTGACTTCGACCAGATTGCCAGGCTCATTTCAGGCGGTTTTCGTCTTGTCTATGACGGCCTACATGCCGTCACCGGCCCTTATGCCAGGTCGATATTCGTGGACCGGCTGGGTGCGCCGGAGGAAACACTCAAAAACTGCACTCCCCTCCCGGATTTTGGCGGAGGACATCCTGACCCCAACCTGAAGTACGCCAAGGAACTGGTGGACACCATGTACTCGGAGGGCGCCCCTGATTTCGGAGCTGCCTCGGATGGAGACGGTGACAGGAACATGATCCTAGGCAAAAACTTTTTTGTCACCCCCAGTGACAGTGTTGCAATACTTGCAGCACATGCAGGGGACGTTCCTGGTTACAGGAAGGGGCTTTCAGGGGTGGCCAGGTCCATGCCCACCAGCACTGCCCTGGACCTGGTAGCCGTAGACCTCGGAATCGACTGTTACGAGACCCCCACGGGCTGGAAATTTTTCGGAAACCTTCTGGATGCCGGCAGGATAACCATCTGCGGCGAAGAAAGCTTCGGGACAGGTTCGGATCATGTCCGTGAAAAGGACGGGCTCTGGGCCGTGCTGTTCTGGCTGAATATCCTGGCCCTGAAAAAGGTCCCGGTGGAAGAGGTGGTCACGAACCACTGGCGGAAATACGGAAGGAACTACTATACCAGGCATGATTTCGAGGAGGTTGATGCCCAGGCTGCTGGAAACATGATGGAGGCCCTGGAGAAAAAACTCGAAGGGCTTCAAAAAGGCAGTGTGGCTGGAAGAAAGGTAAACATTGCAGATAACTTCTGTTACCATGATCCCGTGGATGGATCGGAAAGCTGCAACCAGGGGATAAGGATCATCCTTGAAGACAGGAGCAGGATCATATACCGCCTTTCAGGGACGGGAACAAAGGGTGCCACCATAAGGATTTACATAGAAGGCTTCACCAGGGACGATTCCATGCTGAACCAGGACACCCAGAAATTCCTGGACGACCTGATTCGGGCATCCAGGGAGATCTCCGACATAGAAGGCTTTACGGGCAGAAAAGAGCCAACGGTCATAACGTAGCCGTCCCTTTGCCGGAAATTACGGTTTTTCTGCCGCATGGAAAATTTCATAATAACCGTATTCTATCTCTTTCTGGGCATATTCTTCCGGTGGCTCGGGAAGTTTCCGGAAAGCTTTTCCAACTGCCTGAACCTTTTTGTGATTTATGTATCACTGCCTGCCCTGGTGCTCCTGAAGATACCGGAGATGGCCCTTGGGCCGGAACTCTTGTTCGTTGCCGTTCTTCCGTGGATCATGGTGGCGGTTTCAGCGGCAGCTGTGATCCTGGTAGCACGGATGACAAAATGGCCCAGAGCACTTACGGGATGCCTTCTTCTCATGATTCCCCTGGGGAATACCTCGTTTCTGGGGATCCCCATGGTGAAAGCCTTCTTCGGGGAAGGGGCCATTTCCTATGCGGTGATTTATGACCAGCTGGGCTCTTTCCTGGCACTGGCCACATACGGGGCACTGATACTTGGCATCTACGGCACCACGGGAAAATCCTCTGTTAGCCCCAAGGAGGTGTTAATAAAGATCATAACCTTCCCACCCTTTATCGCACTTGTAACCGCGTTCTCCCTGAGAAACTTCCAGTATCCGGACATGGCCTTCCGGATTCTCCAGTCCCTTGGGGCAACCCTGGTCCCCCTGGTCATGATAGCTGTGGGATACCAGCTGAGGTTGAAGGTGGAACCAGGGGGCCTGGTCCCCCTTTCGGTGGGCCTTGGCCTTAAACTCGTCTTTGCTCCGCTGGTTGCCCTAATGCTGGTCAAGATTATGGGCCTTGAAGGCCGGGCAGTTGAAGTTGCCGTGCTTGAAGCCGGCATGCCGCCCATGGTTTCGGCAGGGGCCCTTGCCATTCTGGCAGATCTGGCACCGAGGCTAACGGCAGCACTGGTGGGGTTAGGGATCTTTCTAAGCTTCCTGACCGTGCCATGTCTTTATGAGCTGATTAAGATCCTTATTCACTAACTTTCGTCATTACAGTCCCTGGATGAAGACATCCCTTCTTGGCCCATTCCGCCTGTCAACCAAAAGGCCAAAGCCGCTACTGGACTGTAAAAAATTAATAATTATATGATATAAAGAGTAAATAAATAATTGATAATGACCTGTTTATGGTCATCTAAGTTTACATATAATCCTGATTTACAAGTACTCTTCCTTTAGGAGCAAACGCTTTCATGTTTGAGGCTTTGAGACAAAAACTTGCCTGTCATCCATTGGTTTCCTGGCTGGATCTCCTGGCAAGGATCATTCAGTCCGGCTCAGCGGCCAAATGGAAAAGGGCCAAAATTAACAGGTACCAGAGCTGTCGGCTGCAAGACATACTGACTCATGTGCTAACACATTCGAGGTTTTACCAGGAACTGTACCGCCAGCATGGAATAAGCCTCAAGAATGTCCACGAAATTGCACTGGAGGACCTTCCCATAATAGAAAAATCTCTCATGATGGACAACTTCGACCAGTTTGTATGTGATTCCAGGCTTAACAAAAAGGAACTGGAGGCCTTTGTTCAGGAGCCATCCAATATGGGGAAAAATTCAAGAAGTGCTTTACTGTCATGCACACATCCGGCTCAACGGGAAGAATAGGCATCTTTGCCTATGATGTCCATGCCTGGAACATTACAAAGTCCCTTGCCATAACCAGGGTATCTCGAACCACCATAAATCCATTCAGGAGAAATAAGCTTGCATTTATAGGGGCGGCAGATGGACTCTATGCGGGAATTTCGCTTGTTTCGGATGCTCCGGCCTTTCTCTATCGCCTAAAGGCCTTTTCAGTATGCAGGCCGTGGGATGAAATCCTGGAACGCTTCCAGGCCTTCAACCCGGATACCATCTCCGGATATTCTTCCAGCATCTACATGCTGGCCCAGGAGCAACTGAAAGGAAGGCT
>CAYZJS010000072.1:0-7018 GCA_964478865.1 uncultured Thermodesulfatator sp. | reverse complement strand
GGCGCTTTCCATGATCAGGCAAAGGAGTTCCTTTTCTTTTTTGACAGCCAGGTCCAATGCCAGGGCGGCTCCAAGGGACCTGCCCATTATCACCGGGCCTCCGTCCCGTCCGGATTGCTCCATCCATTTCCTGGTTCCATCGTAGAAGGTCTCTGCATCCTGGAACAGGCTGGCCATGGAGAGGGCGCCTTCACTCAACCCGCAGCCCCGGTAGTCCAGGCTGACAAAGGTAAAGCCGAGCTTCTTGAAACCCTGGCCAAGGAGGGCCAGGGTTTCAAGGTTTTCGTATTCAGCAGGAAGATATAGTATGTGTGGATCTGCCGGATTACCCTCAAATATCCTGGCATTCAGCATGACCCTGTCAGGGGACGGAATTTCCAGGAACATGTCCCCGGTTTTCCTCTTGTCTTTATCCTCAAGATCAAGGGGTTCGAACAGATGGTCCCGGATTTCCGGAATGTCCAGTTTTGACAAGGGAGTTACTGCCACCACGTAAGCCTTTCCTCGAATTCCTTGATCTTTTTTTTCTTGAACCCGGCGGAGAAATCCTTGTGGCCCATGTATGAAAGCGCGTGTTTTTTTAGGTTTTCAAGGATTTGCGAGAAGACCTCGTCTTTCTCCTTCTCATCTATGAAGTTTCTTTCCTTCTTGAGCTGGAAGGAGACCTCCTCACCGTTTTGACTGATGAACTTTTCAAACAGTCCATCGGGTTCGTTAAAGCCTTCGAAATCCTGCCTTGTCACCTTCATGGGAATCTTGACCAGGAGGCCAACAAGCCACCGGTCACCAGCAAGTTTCCTGGAGTAATCGTAGAATTCCACTGTGAGCCCGTTGGGCAAGTCCACTGTTTCAAACATCACCGGTTCCTTTAACATGGTCAGGATTTTTTTTGTACGTCCTTTTTCACTAGTGCTTGAAGGCCCTCTGGCCCGTAAATACCATAGTGACCGGTGGATCTGCCTCATTGCAGGCCTCGATGGATTCCCAGTCGCGAATCGATCCTCCAGGATGGACAATGGCTGTAACACCCTGTCTTATTCCTACATCCACGCCGTCCCTGAACGGGAAGAAGGCATCGGAAACCATGGTGGAGCCGGGGATATTTCCCCTGTCTTCCCTTACCTTGGCATCGATTTCCTCCTTCTGGGCCGCATCCCTTTCGCCCTTTTCCACGGCAAGTTCAAGCTCCTTGTAGGATATGCCGTACTTGTCGAAACAGACTATGTCCGCATATTTCGTGTATGCCTTGTAGACTGCTATTTCAGCCACTCCAACGCGGTCCTGCTCTCCGGTTCCTATTCCAACCGTGACTCCATTCTTGACGTAGATAACGGAGTTGGAGGTGATGCCCTGTTCAACGCCCCATCCAAAGATGATGTCCTCATACTCGGCCTCGGTGGGAAGCCTCTTTATCTTGTAAAGCTTTCCCTTGTATTCGCATTCGGCAGGTTTGAGGTCGTCCTTGGTCCTGATCTTGTTTACCGGGGACTGCTGGACAATTATTCCGCCATCTATCAGGGATTTGAAGTCTACAAATCTCTTGTCCCAGTAAGATTCCAGCTGGTCGATTCTGCGGATCCGTATTATCCGGAGATTCTTGCGGGCCGCAAGTATGTCCACGGTGCCCTCCTCGTATTCAGGAGCTGCCACGACTTCCACGTACTGGCTGCTGATTGCCTCTGCAGTGGCCTTGTCGACAGGGCGGTTTAAGGCCACGCAGCCTCCAAAGGCTGCCACCCTGTCGGCCCTTAGAGCCTTCATAAAGGCATCATCCGTGCTTCCTGCCTTGGCCACCCCGCATGGATTGTTATGTTTCACAATCACACAGGCCGGAGTCTTCATGAGAAATTTCAATATATTAAGGGAATTATCCACATCGGTGAGATTTATCTTTCCAGGGTGTTTCCCCGCCTGGATCATGTCTTCTTCGGAGATGGCGCTTACCAGGCCGTTTCCCGGTTCGATGAAGACGCAATCTCCCAGGGTAAGATTCCCGTTTACGAGCTGATAGAGGGCTGCTTCCTGGTCCGGGTTTTCCCCGTATCTCAGGCCCCGTTCTTCCAGCTCGCCCGTACTTTCGTTCTTTATGGTCCATGTCCTTTTCTTGTAGACCAGCTCCTGGTCTCCAAAGGAAATCTTCATTTCAGGAGGAAAATGGTCACCTATGATCTTTTTGTACATTTCTTTCATGTCAGCCATGGCTCAACTCCTATTTGAATTCCTTTAATTTTTTTTCAAGACCTTTCTGGTCCATTACCCCCGAATGGTACCTTCCGTCAGGAAAGATGTAGGTTGGAGTGCCGGTTATTCCCTTGTTCATCAGGAACTTGACCGTTTCATCAACCTTTTTCTTCCCGTCTTCGCACTGGTTTTCAGACCTGTACCTGTTTTTCAGGCCCTCCAGTCCCTTTTTGTCGCATATTATGGAGATGCTTTCTTCCTTGGCGCCCTTATGAAACTTCAGGGGAAAAAGCAGGTATTTAACCTTTAGCTTGCCCTGCTGTACCAAGGGCTCCAGGATAGCCTCTGCCTTTTTACAATAGGGGCATTGAGGGTCTGTCACAAAATAGATGGTCTTGCCCTTTTCGCCCACCGTGAAGGCGGCAAGGCTGTCCAGCTTCTTGACCTCCTCCTTTGAAAGCCTGTTGATCTCCATCATGGTTTCCCTGGTGAGGTTCCTTGCATCCTTGGTGCTGAACAGCTGGCCTGCCACCAGGAAATCCCCCTTTGCATCACTGTAAATGAGGCGGTTTTGTTTCTGGATCTGTACCTGTACCTGGCACAGTCCCGGCATGGGCGAAGGTTTGATTTCCACAACGGTGATAGGCCGGTGAAAGGTGTCTTTTATGGCCTTTTGTATCTTGTCTTTTGAAGGACAGGTTTTACCAGCGGCATCGGAAATGGAAACGAAAAACATGCATACCAGCATGAGGAGAAAAAACATGCAGAATGTGTTTGAAAGTCTGTTCATAGAAAGCTCCTAAAATTTTTTTTGCTAAGCTAACACAAAGACCCGTCTACCGCCACCAGCTAACACCGAGTCTTCTTATGACATTCAGGCCTCCCGGGAGTACCAGGGTATCGGTGATGCCCTTTGATCTCAAGAAGACCTGGATTTCATAGGACCTGGTGCCTGCATTGCAAATGAGTATCAGGGTTTTGTCCTTGGGAAGACCTTGATATTCAGCCCTGACCTTGTCGTAAACCAAGGCGATCCACCTGTCTGGATAGGCCTCGGCCCAGGGTTCCGCCTCTTTTGGGTGCCGGAGGTCTACGGCCATCCAGTCGGGATGTTCCGTCTTGCCATCCATCCAGTCCACGAAATCTTCGGTGGTCACAACCTTGAGGCGGCCTTCCACCAGGTTGTCTGCGGTATTTGCAGCTGCATTTAAGACGTCCACTGCAGTAGAAAAGGGCGGGGCATAGGCAAGTTCCAGATTGCTGAAATCAGATATCCTGGCACCCCTTGCTATCATGCCCGCAGCAGCGTTTATGCGTGCAAGCAACCCGTCTCCCATCTTGGCAAAGCCTTGAAGCCCCAGGACCCTTTTGTCAGAAGAATCCACCACAAGATTGTTGAACATTAATGCCTGGGTCGGAAAGAAATGGGCCCTGTCTGACTGGACCACCATGGCGTTTACGGCCCTGTAACCCTCTGAAAGGGCTACTTCCGTGCTTATTCCCGTGGCGCCCACGCATATGTCAAAGACCTTCATGATAAAACTTCCCACCACGCCGTCGAACCTGCTGGGTATGCCTGCAAGATTGTCGGCAACCACACGTCCCTGGCGGTTGGCCACGGAACCCATGGGTGCATACGCCTTTTTGCCCGTAATAAGGTTGAATGTCTCAACGCAGTCGCCGGCAGCGTAGATGGACGGATCGGAGGTCTGCATTCTCTGGTTGACAACGATTCCTCCCATGGGAGAGACCTCAAGTCCGGCATCCCGGGCAAGCTCGCTCCTGGGCCTGACTCCTGCAGCCATTATGACAAGGTCGCATTCGAGTTCCCTCTTGTTGGTAACTACCCGCCTTACCCAGCCGTCATCGTCAGCCTCGAATTTCTGGGCGGCTTCACTCGTAAAGACCTCCACGTTGTTTTCCCTTAGATGCTGTTCAACCATTGAAGCAATGGTTGGGTCGACTATCCTCGGAAGGACCTGGGGCATGAATTCCACAATGGCGGTTTCCACTCCCCAGAGGTCGGCCAGGGATTCTGCCATCTCGATGCCTATTGCCCCACCTCCTATAACAACTGCCTTTCCCACCTTGCCCTGGGCCAGGAGATCCTTGATGGCAATGGCCTTGTGAAGGCTGCTTATTGTATAGACGCCCTTGAGATCGTGGCCGGGAATGGGAATCACGTTGGGCCTGCTGCCTGTGGCAAGCACCAGCTGATCATAGGGGATCTGGTCTTTTTCGCCGGTTTTTACATTCTCGACGTTTACCAGCTTTTCCTTTCGGTCAATGGACACTGCCCTGGTCAGGGTCCTGACCTTCAGGCCCTTTGCTTCCTGAAAGAAGCGGGAATCCCTGACCATATGAAAACTAGTGGACCTCAGCTCCTTTTCATCTGCCACATCCCCGGACACAAAGTAGGGAATGCCGCATCCCCCGTAGGATATAAGGTCATCCTGATCCAGCAGGGTAATATCAGCGTCCGGGAGCAGGCGTCTTGCCCTGCAGGCAGACTTTGGCCCTGCTGCTACTGCACCAACTACAACTATTTTCTGGCTCATGAGTTGTCCTCCTTCGGAGACGGAAATAAAAAGGACCTATCTTTGTATGTAGGTAAAATTGAATGAAGTGCGGTTCAGAGTTAAAAAGTATCACAAACTCGTTTCAAAGCAAAGCTCTTGCTGGAATTTTCTAAAGACGTACCAGGCCTCATCGTTACGCAGAATTTTCATGTTATGAACATGGCATCTCCGTAGCTGTAGAAACGATAACCCTTTTTGATGGCCTCCATGTAGGCGTCAAGGATGAGCCTTCTGCCTGCAAAGGCGCAGACCAGTACCAGGAGAGAGGATCTTGGAAGGTGAAAATTGGTTATCATTGCATCTATTGCCCGAAACTTGTGCCCGGGCATGATATAGAGGTCACAGCTGCCTGAAAATTTCCGGATCTTTCCAAAAATCTTTTGCACGTATTCCAGGGTCCTTACGGATGTTGTCCCCACTGCTATTATACGGCCTCCTCCTTTTTTTGCGTCCTGGATGGTACGAACGGCCTTTTCACTGATTTCCACCCATTCGGAATGTATTTTATGCTCCCTGATGTCCTCGGCCCTGATGGGAGCGAAGGTTCCATAGCCCACATGGAGCGTGATGGACGTGACCTGGATGCCCTTTCCCGCCGCCTCTTTCAGCAAGTGCTTTGTAAAATGGAGGCCGGCAGTAGGTGCTGCCACTGAACCCGTGGAAGAGGCGTAGACAGTCTGGTAACGTTCCGTGTCGGAGGCTTCTGCTGGCCGCCTAATGTAAGGGGGCAGTGGTATTTCGCCTGCCTCGGAAAGCATATCAACCAGGTTGCCCTCATATGAAAGCTGAAGCAGCACTTGGCCATTTTGTCTCATTTCCAGGGGTGATATGGCCAGGTACGGCCCTGGAGAAAATGTCTGTCCGACTTTTATGGGTTTGGAGCTTTTATAAAGGGCCAGCACCTTTGCATGCCCGTGGCCTGATATTTCGGGATAATGAAGCAGGAAAAATTCTATCTTCCCTCCCGTGGGTTTTTTGCAGCGTATCCTGGCAGGAAAGACCCTGCTGTTGTTCACTACGAGGCAGTCTCCTTTTTTCAGGAATTTCAAGATACTGGTGAACCTTTCATGGGAAATGGAGGCCTTTTCCCGATCCAGGACCAGAAGCCTGGACTCCTCCCTCTTTTTTGCAGGAAACTGGGCTATCTGCTCCTCGGGAAGGGGATAGTCGTAGCTGGAAATTTGAAACGCGCTATTCATGAAAAGAGACCGGTTCTTTGTGCAAGATAACAGAGGAGAAGCCCTATCAGCATGGCCATAAGCCCCATGATTCTGAGCGTTCCAGGCTCCATCTCCTGGATCTGTTTGAGCACGGCCTTCATCTTTTCGGGAAATGCAAAATAGGGGATCCCTTCGATAATCATCATCAGGCCTATAACTGTCAGAAAAAGCTTCATGTTTTTCTCCAGGTATTTGTGTTGAAATCAAATGGACAGGTGTGAAAGGAAGGCTGGTGGCGGTGCAGGGACTTGAACCCCGGACGCTGCGGATATGAGCCGCATGCTCTGACCAGCTGAGCTACACCGCCATGTGGATGCTACCTATTAACTATTTTATTCCCTGTGTCAAGACCAATATGTGCCGAGTTCCTTTAATAATGATATCGGCCTCCGGTATTTTTTATCCTGGAAGCGGTAAATGTTGAATTTTGGCAGGTGTACTGCTAGTTTACCGTTAAAATAAAGGTGTAGGGCTTTTAACTTTCGTGGCCTGCCAGGCTATTGTTATTTGTTAACTTTAACCTAACATATGAGGAAAAGCCAAATGCAGAGTCTCGTTACCAGAGCAGTACCTACCGGTGTATGTATAGTAACTGTCAGGGCAGGCGAGAAGATCAACGGCATGACCGTGGCGTGGGCTACCCAGGTATCCTTCAAGCCAAGGCTGGTAGCCGTCTCCATTGCACCGCCGAGATATACCTACGGACTGGTGAAGGAATCGGGTTTTTTCTGTATAAACGCCTTGCCTGAATCAGCAATGAAGCTGGCAAGGCATTTCGGGTTCAAAAGTGGCAGAAAGACGGATAAATTCAAGGCAGTTGAATATGAAAATGCCCTTCACGGCTCCCCGGTTCTAAAGGAGGCCTTTGCCTACTTGGAATGCGAGGTAAAGGACATCTTCCCGTCAGGAGATCACGATATATTCGTGGGAGAAGTGGTGGATGCCGGTGAATTGGTAAAGGATGCCAAGCCGATGATTTTCAGGTGGGAAGATTTTTTTGGAAAGAAATGATCTGAAAGGATGAATCAAATGGCTGAG
>CAYZJS010000071.1:0-15725 GCA_964478865.1 uncultured Thermodesulfatator sp. | reverse complement strand
CCCTTTCAGGTACTCCCTTGCCCATCTCCCCAAGGCCAAATCCCTGGCTCAAAAACGATGCGGAAACGGCAGGAAACTCCTGTTATTCCATTGAACTAGACCTTTCTCTGTTAATCTCCGCTTCCCTGGCCTTATCTTTTCCAGGTACTCTTTTCCCAGAAGAACCACAAAAAAGGGGCACGGCATTTTCATCCGTAACCCCTTGAATTTACTGGGGTGAGCGGAGGGATTTGAACCCTCGGCCTCCGGGGCCACAACCCGACGCTCTAACCAACTGAGCTACGCCCACCACTGAAATTTATCTTTGATCTCTGTGAACTCCTTGGACAGCAGGCCAGCTGCTGTCAAACAGCGCCTATTTAATACAGGTACTAGTCTTTCCTGTCAAGCTTCCTGAAGGTGTCCCAAAGCTGGGCCTGGGCCGGCTTTGATCCCGGCTCTTTCCCTGGGCTGTCCATGTCGGCCCCTCCATGGTCTGAAACCGCGTCCCCTGCATGTTCCAGGGATTTCGGGGCCAGAAAAAAGTAACGTTCAAAAAGCCTCTGGAAATCGGTCCAGCCGGGCTCAGGGCCTTCTTTTTTGAGATTGTTTAAAAAGTTGAGCTTGGCATCCAGGTCGTCAATCATGTGAAAGACAACGGCTTCTTCAGTCATGGGCAGGACAGGGGAGCCAAACTCCCTCTGGCCATGGTGGCTCAGAATAAGATGTTTCAAGGCGAGTATGCTTCCTGAACCACCCCTGAGCCTTGCAGCATCAATGGCCTCTTCCACCATCTGTAGTCCCATGGCTATGTGCCCGAGAAGCCTGCCCTGGTCGGTATAGTCAATGGGGGGTCTTTTCCAGCTCAATTCCCTGGTCTTTCCGATATCATGGCAGAGGCTTGCGGCCACCATGAGATCCCTGTCCAGATGTGGATACAACTTGCACACCAGTCCGGAAAGTTTCAGCAGGTTGACACTGTGTTCAAGCAGTCCCCCGATATAGGCGTGGTGCATCTTCTTTGCTGCCGGGGCCTGGCAAAATGCATCTTTGATGTTGTCCGGGGAAAAAAGTTCCTCCAGGACCCTTTTTAGTTCGCGATTTTTCACCGACCTGATGGCTTTTCTGCAAAGATTCCAGTATCCATTCCTGTCTATTGGGGCTGAAGGCAGGAACATTGCAGGATCTATCTCTTCTTCCCGTTCAATTTGTCTTAAATGGTTGACCTTTAGCTGGCACTGGCCATTAAATTCCACTGCTTCTGCTTGGAGCTCCACAATGTCGCCTTTTTCAAAAAGGATATCCAGTTCCCTTGCCCTGTCCCAGATCCTTGCCTCCATGCTGCCGGTGTTATCCGAGACTGTCAGGGAGATGAACGGGGCACCGTTCCTGGTCTGTCTCATGGATTTTGAGGAAACACAGAAAAGGCCGGAAACATCGTTTCCCGGCCGGATGTCTTTTATGTACAGCCCCTTTTTCACGTCAGACCGACCTGAAACCGTGGGCTACCGGATACCGCCTGCCGCATGAAAATGCCTTGGCAGTGACCTTGGGGCCCAGGGGTGCCTGAATGCGCTTGTACTCGTTGGCATCCACCATGCGGATGATCTTTTTAACCACTTCTGAAGGATAGCCCCTGTCAATGATTTCCTGCGGCGTCAATCTTCTTTCCAGGTAGAGTTCCAGGATTGGATCAAGGACCTCGTAAGGCGGCAGGTCATCCTCGTCTTTTTGTCCGGGCCTCAGTTCAGCCGACGGGGGTTTGTCAAACACCCTTTCCGGTATGAGGGGTTTTTCCCTGTTGGCAAACCTTGAAACCTTGTAGACCATGGTCTTGGGCAGGTCGGAAATAAGGGCATAGCCTCCGCTCATGTCGCCGTAAAGGGTGCAGTATCCAACTGCCAGCTCACTCTTGTTGCCCGTGGAAAGGACCATGTAGCCAAGCTTGTTGGAAATGGCCATGAGCAGGTTCCCACGGATTCTGGCCTGGATGTTTTCTTCAGTCACATCCATTGGAATGCCGGAAAAGATGCCTTCCAGGGTCTGGATGTATGAATCGAAGATCTGGGAAATGGGCAGGGTGACCTTTTTGATGCCGAGGTTCTGTGCAAGCGCCTCGGCATCCTCCAGGCTGTCGGAAGATGTATAAGGTGAGGGCATGAGTACTCCAAGCACGTTTTCTGTCCCCATGGCCTCTACTGCCAGGCATGCCGTTAGTGAGGAATCTATGCCTCCACTAAGTCCGAGGGTGACCTTTTTGATGCCGCACCTTTTCGTATAATCCCGGAGGGCAAGGACAAGGGCCTTGAAGATACGTTCTTCCTGGGAAACTGAGACCTTTTTTATCTCGCCTGAAAAGTTTTCTGTTTCAGCAACCACGAAATCCTGGCAGAAGTCGCCTGCCTGGAGAAAGATCTCCCCGTCGGGTTTCATGCCGAAGCTTCCACCGTCAAAGACAAGGCAGTCTTGGCCTCCAGCGCTGTTACAATAAATAAATGGGCTATGGAATTTTCGGGCCAGCCCCCTGATTATCCTGGACCGGGTCTCTGGTTTTCCAAGGGAAAAGGGAGAAGCCGAAATGTTTATGAAAAAACTGGCCCCCTTGTCGGCCAGGTCGTTTACAGGATCTGTTTCATAGGTCTCACAAAACGGGCAAAATTCCGGCTCATTCCATATGTCTTCGCATATTGTTATTCCCAGGTTCAATCCGTGAAAATCAACCGGTCGAGATGGCGGCCCCGGTTTGAAGTAGCGGGTTTCATCAAACACGTCGTAGGATGGAAGGAGCTGTTTGTGAACTACATGTAGCAGTTGGCCGTTTTCAAACAGAATCGCGCTGTTATAAAGGGGCTTTCCCACACCCGAGGTATTAAGCGTTATGTTGCCACAGAGCACCCCTATTCCCTGGACCTCCTGCAACAAAGTCTCCTGGGCTGCCAGGGCGCCCTGGACGAAATCTTTCCGTTCCAGGAGGTCTCTTGGAGGATAGCCGGTAATAGAAAGCTCCGGAAAGACGATGAGCTGGCATCCGTCCGCACGGGCCCTGGCGCAGAGGGATGCCATTGTGTCGGCATTATCCCTGAAGGCGCCTATGGCAGGATCTGTCTGTGCAAGGGCTATCTTCAAGACCGGTTTCTTTACATGCCTTTTCGGCACTCCTCAACGGCCTTCTGGAGCTCTTCGTCAAGTTCCTTGGGAAGGCCGTCTATCTTCACGTTCAAAAAGCCGCGCACGATGGTGCTGGTGGCCTCTTCCTCGTCGAGGCCCCTTGCCATGAGATATTCTATTTCTTCCTTGGCTATCCTGCCCACTGCCGCTTCGTGGCTCATGTCCACGTCGGCAACATGTGCTTCCAGCTCCGGAATGGCATGTATGATGCCGCGTTCGGTCAGCATAAGCCCCTGGCATTCCAGGTGTGCCTTTATGTCCTTTGCCTTGCCGACCAGGTGGCCCCTGGCTATGACCCTTCCTCCGTAGGAGATGGTCCTCGATATTATCTCAGCCCTGGTTTCCGGGGCCTCAAGGATGATGCGGGAGCCGGTGTCGATGTCCGAGCCTTCAGGGGCAACTATAACCGAGTTGAAACGTGCAATGGCATTTCTTCCCTTGAGGGTGCAGGTGGGGAAGGTCTGCACTGATTTTACCCCCTTGAGGGAAATGTAGTTGGACAGGAATGTGCCTCCTTCTTCCACCACGATGGCGGTCCTGGGGCGAACATAGACATCCTCGGCCCAGTTGTGGACCATGGTGAAGACCAGCTTTGCCCCCTTCTTTACGTAAAATTCAGATACCCCGATGTGCAGGCCCGAAGTAAGATGCGGATGCGTTGTACACCCGGTGATGATGTGAAGCTCTGATCCTTCCTCGGCCACAACGATATTGTGTACCTTCTGGGCCACGTTGTCATTTCGGATATAAAGGCAGGTCTGGAGGGGGTAGACCACCTTCTCGCCTGCATGGGACCGAATGAAATAGCCGTTATCCAGGTTTCTTTCCGCCTCTCTGGTGAAGGCGTCCTTCTGCGGGTCCAGGATCTTCCACCAGTAATCCTTGAGGCCGTCATATTTTTTAAGGGCCTCTGTTACAGGGAGCATTTCCACGCCCTTTAGCTCGCAGTGGCACGAGGCCACGTTGCAGTTGGTCTGGATAAAGGTGCCGATACGCTTGGCTGCCTCAAGGTCGATGCCCGTCTGCTTGAGTCTCTTGATTTCTTCCTGGTCGAGTTCACTTACATCCTTTGCGCCTTCTGCCTGGGATGCGTCCTTGAACCTGCCGAGAAGTTCTTCTTCCGTATCTTTTGCAGGGCGATTGTCTAAAACTGGCATTTTGCACACTCCTCGTAGCCGTGTTTCTGTATACCTTCAAATATATCAATGGGATTCCCCTGGCAGCACAGCTTTCCGTTCAACATGACATGTCCCTTGTCTGCGGTGACATAATTCAAAATAAAGCCAGTGTGGGTGATAATGAGGCCGGACTTGGTACGGTTGCGATGTTTGTCCTTTTCAAGGAGCTTCCTGATCATGTCTCCTATGACGTTCAGGTTTTCAATGTCCACTCCTGATTCCGGTTCATCAAGCAGGGTAAGGTCCGGATTCTGGGCCATCAACTGCAGGAGCTCGGATTTTTTAATTTCTCCGCCTGAAAACCCGTGATTGACTTCCCTGTCCAGGAAATTGGCAAATCCGTACTGGAGGGCAAGTTCCACGCCTGCGCCAGGGGAAGCGCTGCAAAGATTCAGCATGTCCCTGAGCTTGACACCCCTTAGGGTTGGAGGCCTTTGGAATGAAAGGCCCAGGCCAAGTTTTGCCCTTTCGTTCAGGGGCATGAAGGTGATATCTTCTCCCTTGAAGGTGATCTTTCCGTGTTTTACATGATAGCCCTCAAAACCCATGATGGTCATGAGAAGCGTGGTCTTTCCAGAGCCGTTCTTTCCAAAAAGGCAATGGGTTTCTCCCTTGCCTATATCCATGTTTATGCCCTTGAGCACTTCCTTGCCCTGGACATCCACCCACAAGTCTTCTATATGGAGCATTGAAGCCTCCTTCAATTGGTTAAAGGTCTGGATAAAGGGGGTAACGAAATAAAAAAGCTGCCCCTTAAATTTATACTAGCAGCCCTTGCCCGGGCTGTTAAAATGTCTGGCTGGCGCAGGTCAGAGTATTACTGTTCCCGGAACCCGGGAATGAACCGTCAGGCTCAGCTGAAACCTGACGGCCCACCGCAGCCGCCGGAGCTCACCGGTCCTGGCATTCCACCGCTGAATCCCCCGAAGCTGCTGGAACTTCTGCAGGAAAACATGGAAAACTGTTTTTGGACATCTTCAGAACCACATGACGGGCAGCGCACGTCCTTTACGTTTCGTGAAGACAGGACAAAATCTTCAAAATTGCTGTTACATTTGTTGCATATGAATTCATATATAGGCATAATTTGTTACCTCGATTCCAGTGGTTTTTTTGAAGCCATAAAAGAATAAACCGATTTCAGAAAATTGCAAAAATAGAGTTTAAACTATTAGTATAAAATTAATCTTTTATATTTGAGTGTCAAGCACAATGAGAGGAGAAGGACACATTGAAAACCGTAGATGAACTGCAGCTGGTTATTGATGAAGAAACCATATCAAACCGTGTCTCGGAAATAGGCGCCAGTATCACCAGGGAATACCAGGATAAAAATTTGGTGGTGATCGGGATACTGAAAGGGGCCTTCATATTCATGGCCGACCTGATAAGAAGAATCGATCTGCCCCTGGAGACGGATTTCGTAAGGCTTCGAAGCTATGGGTCAAGCACCGAATCCGTCGGCCAGGTGACCATAACCAAAGACGTGGAACTCCCGCTCAGGGAGAAGCATGTCCTTATCGTGGAGGATATCGTTGATACAGGTTATACCCTGAGATACCTGAAAGAGGTAATGAGTCTCCACCAGGCCGCCTCAGTCAGGATTTGCTGCCTCATTGACAAAAAGGAAAGAAGAAAGGTGGATGTTGAGGTGGATTATGTTGGCTTTGAGATAGAAAAGGGTTTTCTGGTTGGATACGGGCTTGATTATGACGAACAGTACAGGCAGCTGCCCGGCATCTACCATCTGAACCCACGATATGAGGCAAAGGGTTTCGTTCCTTCCGAAAGGTAGGATCACAGCAGGTCGGTCCTCTCAAAAGGTGGGGAAATATTATGAATGAGAGCTTTCATGCCCTGATACTTGCCGGTGGAATCGGCACCAGGCTCTGGCCCAAGAGCCGCAGGCATCGTCCCAAGCAGTTTCTGAAGATCCAGAGCGAAGTATCCCTGCTTGTCCGCACGGTGGAGCGCGCCGAGGCCATGTATTCTCCAGGGAATATTTGGATTCTTTGCAAGTCGTATCATCTGAAGGAGGTTGCGGCCCAGCTTCCGGACATCCCTTCAGAAAACATCATCGTGGAACCTTCTCCAAAGGGAACGTCCGCTGCAGTTATCTACGGATGCCTGTTGATAGAAAAGAGATCCCCCGGCGCCACTGTGACCGTCTTTCCCTCGGATCACCTGATAAGGCCCCTTGAAGAGTTCAAAAAGACCATTGAGGCAGGGATGGAGTGGGCCTCCAGGAATCCGGCAGTGGTCATCTACGGTATAAGGCCAAGACGTCCCGAGACATCCTATGGCTATATCGAAGTCGGTGGGACAGTTGACCTGTGCAGGGGGCACCAGTGCATGGAGGTTACAGCCTTTCACGAAAAACCGGACAGGAAAACCGCGGTTGCCTACCTGGGTTCCAATCGCTTCCTGTGGAACAGCGGAATGCTGTCCTTTTCTTCTCCGGCGTTCAGGCAGGCCCTTGAAATGGACACCTTTTCCATATGGAGACCCCTGGTGGAGCTTGCAGAAACATGTGATCTCAAGGCCTCCGACAAGGCCACTCGCAAAACATACGCCCTGCTGCCGGAAGACGCCTTTGACACTGCTGTCCTTGAAAAGATGGTCAGGTGCCAGCCACCCAAGGGAGGCAAGGGTCACCTGGGGCTCGTGGTCTTTCCCTGCTCATTTGACTGGCATGACATGGGGGTTTGGGAAAGCTACTACGAGCTTTCGCCCAAGGATGAGAACGGAAACGCCCTGCTGGGAAATGCCCTGGAACTTGACTGCAAGGGGGTGCTCATGATGTCTGAAGGTTCGGGGCTGGTGGCGGCCATCGGTCTTTCCGATATGGTAGTAGTGGCGGAAGGAGATGCCGTGCTCGTCTGTCCCAGGGACCAGCTCGACAGGGTCCGCGACCTGGTGGAAGAGCTCAGGGCCAAGGGTTTTGAAAAATACACTTGATCGAAGGCCATCTGGAAAAAGGTCCTTTTCGTTTGTGGCATGTTGTATTCAGGAAATAATCCTCGAAATACCTGTAACATGTTTGCGGTTATTTCTTTCATGTGCCTCAGCCTCGAACGGAATTTCGCACCATTGGAGATGCACAACCGTATGGTTGGTGACAGGAAAAATTCATGATCGCAGGTTTTGATACAACTGTTTTCCCAAAGCTCGACTACCGGAAGCCGGACGACTTCTGGAAGAAGATCGAGTTTCTCAAGGAGTTCTTCTCGGTCCACAGGGACAAGCTGGATGAGGTTACCGAAAAGGCGCTGTTGATGCAGAAATGCTTCGAAGACTTTGACCCTTTCATCCAGTATTACACCTCCCGGGTATGCCCGTACTGCGGGACGGTTTGCTGCGCCAACAAGTTCGGATTTCCCGAATTTGCAGACATCGTCACCTTCCTTTCCCTTGGCCTTTCCATTCCTCCATATGACCTTGATGTTGACGGGGAGGCGATTTGCCAGTTTATTGGTGAAAAGGGATGCGTTCTCCCCAGGATTCAGCGGCCTTACAGGTGCACGTGGTATTTCTGTGATCCACTGATGGTGCAGATTGACGTGGGGCCTGCAAAACACTACAGGAAATTTATCCGGGACGTTCAGGATCTGAGCCGGACCAGGGGAGATCTCATGAGGGCCTTTTACCCCCTCTGGCAGGAACTAGGCGGAGACATGGAATGAAAATCAATGCAAACCAGATCACGGCACTGAGGATTGTTCTGCTGCCCTTGCCCCTTTTCCTCATCTACGGGGGGACGTCATCAAGGTTCACCGCCCTGGTGATTCTCACCTTTCTGGGGCTTACTGACTACCTTGATGGCCTCCTTGCCAGGAAATACGGCGTGACAGCCCTGGGAAAGCTCCTGGACCCCATTGCCGACAAGATATTTGTTGCCGTCACCCTTGTCCCCCTGGCAGACCTGAACATCCTTCCCATGTGGATAGTGTGGCCCATATTCCTCCGCGAATTCCTGGTTACCGAGATGAGAAGGTTCATGCCTCCGGGCAGCAAGGAACTCAAGGTCACCGAGCTTGCCAAGATCAAGACCACCATCCAGATGGTGGGTGTGGGCCTGATACTTTTGACTGCCACTTTCCCGGACAAGTTCATCACTATCTCGTTTCTGTCCGGCCTGTTTGTGGCCACCTTGTTTTTGGGCGTTGCCATATATTTCAAGACAGGCCTTTTGAGCAGCAGGCTTAAGACCGCCCTGGCCTTTGAAACAGTGGGCCTGGTGGTTGCCCTGGCCTTTTCGCCGGACGTGATAAACCTGGTCTATGGTTGCATAGTGCTGGCCATAACCTTGGCCTCAGGGTATCAATATGTAAGAGCCTGTTTGCCCGCCTGCCTGAAGGCTGGCTGGAAGGCCTTTTTCCACCTTGCTTCCTCCCTGGTGCTTCCCCTTTTTGTCCTCGGCCTTCTGCCTGTTGCACCAGACAACACGCACCTTTTGGTGGTGCTGATCCTGGCGGTAGAATTTGCCGTCCAGGGTATTGACATGTGGGCTGCCCAGGAAAAAAGGAGGGACATATCCACATTCAAAAAGAGGTTCCTTCTGCCGGCCCTCTTGGCAGTCTCCCTCGTGCTCCTTTTGTCCGGCGTGGAAATGATTAGCGTGGTGCTGTGGTTCCTTGCCATGGCCTCGGTGGCATCACTTTTTTACCTGGCTGCTGATATCTGGCTTCACAGGGAGCTTTTTTCCAATGGAGAATTTTTTTAAATGGAACGCCAGGCTGCTTGCTTTGCTCATTTGTTCCCATTATAACATTTTACCATGTATATCGATTCCGGGCTTAAAACCAGAAAGATCAAACCTCTGACGGTGAGGGAGGAAATCGAGCTGAGGGAAAAGGAGATGTTAAGCCCTCATGCCTGCCTGAGCAGTCAATCGCGCGGGAGACGTTTCAAGTCCAAGTCATGCAACATTAGGACTGCCTTCCAGAGGGACAGGGACCGGATTGTTTACTGCAAGGCCTTCAGGAGGCTTAAACACAAGACCCAGGTCTTCCTTTCCCCCATGGGCGACCACTACCGTACCAGGCTCACGCACACCCTTGAAGTGGCGGAGATTGCCAGGACCATTGCCCGTGCACTGAAACTAAACGAGGACCTTACAGAGGCAATCGCCCTGGGCCATGACCTCGGGCACACTCCCTTTGGACATGCAGGCGAGACCATTCTAAATGACATAGTTCCCGGGGGGTTCAGCCACTGCAGGCACAGCCTCCGGGTTGTAGACGTACTTGAAAACGGTGGCCGTGGTCTGAATCTCACCTACGAGGTAAGAGATGGCATACTCAAACACTCAAAGGGCTTCGGTAACATCATTCCCAAGGTCCCAGGGGAGAGCGCCCAGACCATGGAGGGCCGCGTGGTCAGGATCGCGGATGTAATTGCTTACCTCAGCCATGATCTTGACGATGCCATTAGGAGCGGAGTCATTAAGGCATCCCTGGTGCCGGAAGACGTGACCAAGGTGCTTGGAGATACCCATGGAAGCCGCATATCCTCCATGATAAAGGACGTGATTGCCAGCACAAAGGTCACCGACCAGAAGATGGAGCTCGATATCAGCCCGCTCATGCTCGAGACCATGCTGGAACTCAGGGCATTTTTGTATGACAACGTTTACAGGGCCCCACAGGTCCACAACGAGTTCGAAAAGGCCAGGAAGATACTGCAGGAACTCTACTATTATTTCCTCAAGAACAAGGATGCCTTTATCAGGGAACGCTCCAGGCTGTTCGAGGAGGAAAGGTGCATCAAGAAGGATGACACCCCGTATGAGCGGGATGTGTGTGATTTCATCGCCGGGATGACTGACCGTTATGCCCAGAACCTTTACAGCAGGATCTTCATGCCCTCTTCCGTGGTATGATAATGTCCGGGAACACAGCCTGCCCCATACCCGCCTTTTTCCACGTATCAATAACCGTGCTGCTGGTTCTGCTGATTGCAGGCGTCTCTTTTGCTTCAAAGAATGCCAAACAGCCCTGGGACATCAGGGCCGACAAGATAATCTTCTTCCATCAGTCCAAGGTCTTTATCGCCAAGGGAAGGGTCCAGATAGTCAAGGACAAGCTCAAGGTCTATGCAGACCAGGTGCTCTATGACAAGGAGGGCCAGAAGATACTTGCCCGGGGGCATGTGGTGATACACATGGACCAGGATGTCCTGAAGGGTTCAAGCGGGGAGATAGACCTTCGCACATCCACGGGCAAAATGGACAGTGCCTTCCTGTATCTGAAGAGAAACAATATACATCTTATGGCAAAGCGCCTGGAAAAGGTGGGGCCGGAGGAATATCACGCCACTGATGCCACCATCAGTACCTGCCCGCTGCCCAAGCAGGCCTGGAAGTTCAGGTGCCGGGACTTGTCGCTTACGGTAAACGGGGAGGCAAAGGCCAGAAACAGCACGTTTGAGATACGGGACGTGCCGGTGTTTTTCACCCCCTGGCTTTACGTCCCAATAAACAGGTACAGAAAGACGGGCTTTCTCATCCCTGAATACACCTCGTCAAAACGAAACGGGGTGGGCGTCAACATACCCTTTTTCCTTGCCCTGAACGACAGCATGGATCTCACCTTTTACCAGCACCCCATGTACAGCCGTGGGTGGATGGAAGGCATCGAATACCGGCACGTCTTTTCCCAGGATGACAAGGCGGTAATCCGCTACAATTTTCTTAACGACAAGAAGGACGACAACGACTTTAACGGAGACGGCCAGACCAGGGGCAATGATTTCAGGTGGTGGATAAGGGGCAAGCTGGATCAGAAGCTTCCCCTGGACTTTCACGCCAAGCTGGACGTGGATCTTATGAGCGACATGGACTACTTGCAGGAGTTCGACAACGGACGGATGGGTTTTGATTCCAGCAACGAAGTATTCCAAAGATATTTCCACCGTTCACTGGCTGAAGACGCCGACGAGATCCGCCCGTCCACTGCCCAGATCACCAGGGAGTCCGAAGACACCTTCATTGCCTTACACGGCAGGTACAACGACAACCATTATTTCGGGGAAAGGGCCTTTACTGTCCAGACCCTTCCCAGCGTTTTGCTTCACGCCTTCAAGACCAGGCTCTTTGACACTCCCCTGTACTACCAGCTCGATTTCGACTACACGGATTACTGGCGGGAGCAGGGCACCAAGGAACACAGGATAAAGATGTCACCCGGGCTCAGCATGCCGGTTGACTTGTTCAACTGGGGAGACCTGGTTTTTACCGGCACCCTGGACGATACCATTTACGTGGCATACGGCGAGGAGGAAACCGGCGACAGGCCAAATGACACCGACAACAAGTTCCGCTATACCCTCCAGGCAGACCTCAGCAAGACATTTGCCAGAAACTACCGGTTTTCAGGCCACTCCCTCTGGCGTCACAGCATAATCCCGAGGGTTCAGTACCTCTATACCCCTGACAAGCGTGATGACAACATCCCCCAGATTGACCGCCAGGATTACTACAACGAGATCAACAGGGTCAGGTTCTCCATGCTGACGTTTCTGAGCAACAAGGGGGAGCTTGGGCACGGGCACTTTTCATACTCTGACCTCCTGAGGCTGAAGATCCAGCAGGATTACAACTTCGAGCAGGTTCCCACCCTGAATCTCGTCCATGACATGCCCAGGAGGAATCTTTCAGATCTTTACGGAGAGGTGGACTTCAGGCCCTTTCCGGACTTTTACATGCGCTACGACACCACCTATAACTTTTACGGTGACGGGTTCAGGACCCACAACGTCAGGTGGCATTATACCGGATATCTGGGAAGTACCCTGGACCTGGACTACCGCTATCACAAGGTTACGAATGTCAACGAGTTGAACTGTGATCTTACGGCTGCCCTTACCAAGGCCTGGTCATTCATGTTTCACATCAAGCAGAACTTTGAGGAGTCCCGCCAGATAGAATCACGCTACGCCCTGAGATACCAGTCCACCTGCTGGGCTGTGGAAGGAAAGCTCAAGACCGATTCCGATGACACCGCCTTCCTGGTAAACGTTGAACTGCTTGGAATCGGTGGCTGGGGGACCGGGGGCATCAGGTAGCAGCCGGATCCCGGGTCAGTCAGTTCAGGAAATTGTCACGGTTACCCCAACGGAGGCGTGAAAGAATCTTTCACCCAGGGCACAGTAGAGCTTTGAGCCGTTTTCAAGCCCGGTACAGTGGGATGCACCAAGCCTCTTGATCTCGAACTGGTGCAGTGCCGAAAGGGTCTTTTCAAACTGTTCAGGCCCTGCAAATCCCAGATGCGTGCCACCTATAACGGTGTGAAACGGCCTTTCAGGCAGGTTCTGAGAACACCATTTCAGTATATTGACGAGCCCTGCATGGGCACATCCAAGTATAACCACCAGCCCCGCCTGGGTATCCACCACCATTGAAAGGTCGTCCCTGAGCTGGTCCTGTACCATTTCCCCCGGAGCGTCACCGGGTATCTTCATGTTCGGGTCAGGTGGTTCGAAATCGGTTGTCCTTGGCACCTGTCCTGTAATGTAGATGCCGGGGTATATCTCGGTGAAGCCGGTTTTGAATTCAAACCTGCAGCCTAGGGATTCCAGCCAGGATCTTTTGAACCTGATGCCGATATGCCGTTTTTCTCCTGCCCTAGACCAGTACCTGTCGAGGAAGATATCAGGGTGGGCAAAGACTGGCACCTCTCCCCTGACCTGCAGTGCCTGGGGGAGGCCGGAAGTGTGGTCGTAGTGCCCGTGGCTGAGGACGATTGAATCCACACTGCCAAGGTCCTTACCGAGTATTATGCTGTTGGCAAGAAGCCCCTGCCCCTGGCCGGTATCGAACAATATCCTGATGCCGTCTGCTTCCACGTATGCCGCCCAGCCATGCTCACCAATGAGTCCGAATGGCCCTGCGACACTGTTTTCACATAGTACCGTTACCTTACATTCTCTGACCATTTTCTTCATTTTTGCTTTCGGGTTTAGAGGCGGTATCTGCCTCGTGTTTCCGGTTTCTTTTTTCTTCCTGTTCCAGAAAATGAATCATGCACGCCTGCCGGTGCTGGCAGAAATCCTTTGGATGCCTGCACCCTTTACTTATATCTGTCTGGCGGTTATCTTTTTCGCAGTAATATTCCATTTCTTTGTGAAAACACCCTCATACATTGATTTTTGGAAGCATTTAGACATTAGTCAATTACCTTGTCAAGGAGAATCAAGTGAAGCCAAAGGAAAGGATGGCTATCCAGCGCCACAAACCCAGAGAACTGCCCCCTGAAGAGAGAATACACAATTTTGACGAGATAGTTTCTGGCTACGACCCTGAAACCGCGAAGATGGAAGCAGAAAGATGCCTTCAGTGCAAGAAACCCGGCTGCATAAAAGGCTGTCCTCTTCATAACGATATTCCAGCCTTTATCAGGCTCCTTAGAGAAGGTGAAATAGAAGAGGCCTACTGGACCATAAGAAAGACCAGTTCCATGCCGGCCATATGTTCGAGGGTCTGTCCGCATGAATTCCAGTGTGAAGGCCACTGCATCAGAGGTAAAAAGGGAGAGCCTGTGGCCATCGGGATGCTGGAGCGCTTCATCGTGGACTGGATGGTGGAAAACAGGAAGAATCTCATGGAGCCGTGTGCCCTTCCCGCTGGCAGGAAGGTTGCCATCGTGGGCTCAGGCCCTGCAGGCATGACTGTTGCCTACAACCTGGCGCACAAGGGAGTAAAATGCGTGATATTCGATTCGCTCCCGGTGCTGGGAGGCATGTTGAGCGTCGGGATCCCGGCCTTCAGGCTGCCACGGGATATCATAAGGGGAGAGTTCGATGCGCTCAAGAGCTGCGGCGTTGATATCATTGGCAATATCACCATCGGAAGGGACAAGACCATAGAGGAGCTTAAAAGCGAGGGATTTGAAGCAGTATTTGTGGGTATAGGTGCCCACAAGAGCAGGAAGCTTGGCATCCCGGGCGAGGACCTGGAAGGGGTCATGCACGGGGTTGATTATCTCAGAGAGGTGAATCTTGGCAGAGACCTTGACCTAGGCCGCAGGGTTGTGGTGGTAGGCGGGGGAAACGTGGCAATAGATGTTGCCCGAACCGCACTCCGCCTTGGCTCAGAAGATGTCTTTATACTCTACAGGCGCACCAAGAAGGAGATGCCTGCCTCCCAGTCCGAGATTCACCACATGGAGGAAGAGGGGGTAAGGCTTGAGTTTCTTGCCGCACCTGTTGCCATCCATGGCGAAGACGGCAGGCTTGGCCGCATAGAATGTGTACGGATGGAACTTGGCGAACCGGATGAATCCGGAAGGCGAAGGCCCGTGCCCATAGAAGGATCGAATTTCATGATAGAGGCCGACAGCATAATTGCCGCTATCAGCCAGAGTGTTGACCCCACTGCAGTAAAAGGACTTGATGTAAAACGGGCTCCCTGGGGGACCTTCGAGGTGAATCCTGATACGCTCCAGACCTCTGTTCCCTGGATGTTTGCCGGAGGAGATGACGTATTAGGGCCCCAGACCGTTGCCAAGGCGGCCTACCAGGGAAGAATTGCCGCAAATTCCATAATGGAGTATCTGGAGGGCAACCTGTAAGACAGAAAGAGTCAAAGCAAAGCTGCCGAAACCTCCATTTAGCCGGTATGACCGCGGCTATCTTGTTTCAATGGTTTATTTGGCAGCCCAGAGGTAGACGGCAGGGCTGGCTTTTCGGAGACAGGAAAGCAGGCCCAAGAGCTTCTATGGGCTGGCTTCGCTGAAACCCTCCAAAGCCGCTCGCTAGCGCTCGCTAAATGGAGGTTTCGGGCGCTCCGCTTAGCCCAAGAATCTCTAGGGCCTATTTCCAACGTCTCACTCAAAGCCATCCCCTGCCTCGGGGCACCCAAGGCCCTTTCAGGCTTCTCCTTGCCCTTCTCAGTAAAAAGCTGGGCCAGCTGATCTCTACTGTTCCAGGCATGGAATGTACTGTTCCTGTCAGGGTATAGAGGACGGCATATATTCACTGGACTGGCACTGCATACAGTCTTCAAAGGATATCCTCCAAAACATGGCGTGAGTATATCAACAAGATATGGCAAGTGGGTCCGCTTGAACGTTAAAGATGTCCTGCCGAGATATAACTGCAACTCAGCCCGATGTAATCCGGAGGATATTTGAACATCTTGGGCATTGGGAGGTTGATGATAAATCCCGGCCGCCTCCTGATGTTTACGAGGAGCCTTTGGATGATGGACGGCCCGGTTATGAAGAGCCTTTCAAGGCCGTAGGTTGGAGTTGAAACGGCAGATAAGAGAGAGGCTGTGTCTTTTTTCGCCGATTTTCCATAGCCATGCTTTTTTTATTTTCCCAGGAAATGTAGCATCGGTTTTGTCACCAGGTGTCACTTCCAAAAATGTTCATAAGGAAGACTTGTTCCAGGAAAAAGTTT
>CAYZJS010000070.1:0-3443 GCA_964478865.1 uncultured Thermodesulfatator sp. | reverse complement strand
GTAGGCCACGTGCGCTACTCCACAACAGGTTCCTCCGTGCTCCAGAATGCTCAGCCCTTCTGCGTGAACCATGCAGGTTGTACCCTGGCAGTGGCCCATAACGGCAACCTGGTAAATGCCCACCAGATCAGGGCGGAGCTGGAATCCTACGGGTCCATCTTCCAGACCACCATGGACAGCGAGATCATAGTGCATCTTTTGGCCAAGTCCTGGAGAAAGGGCATAGACGAGGCCATTTACCAGACCATGAACCTCATAAGGGGAGCCTATTCCGTCTTGATGCTCACGGAAAAGGCCCTGATAGGCTTCCGCGATCCCCTGGGCTTCAGGCCCCTTTGCATAGGCCGCATGAATAACGGGGCATATGTCCTGGCCTCGGAAACCTGCGCCCTGGATCTCATCCAGGCAAAGTTCGTGCGGGACGTGGAACGGGGGGAAGTGGTGATAATCGACGAAAACGGCCTTCGCTCCTTTGCTGCCGTGCAGGCGGAGAAAAGGGCGAACTGCATCTTCGAATTCATCTATTTTGCCCGTCCTGACAGCAACATCTTTGGCAGGAACGTGTATACCTTCAGAAAGGCCCTGGGGGCCGCCCTCATAAAGGAGATCACGGTTGACGCCGATTTCGTCATGCCGTTTCCCGATTCCGGAAACTATGCTGCAGTAGGGTATGCCCAGGCTGCGGGCATGCCCCTCGAGCTTGCGGTAATCAGAAACCACTACGTGGGCAGGACCTTTATCCAGCCCAGCCAGTCCATGAGGGATTTCGGGGTAAGGATAAAGCTCAATCCCGTGAAGGACACCATCAGGGGCAAAAGGGTGGTGATCATGGAGGACTCCATTATCCGCGGGACCACGAGCCGGACCAGGATCAAGGCCATCAGGGATGCCGGTGCCAGGGAGATCTCCATGCTGGTAAGCTGTCCGCCCACGAGATATCCCTGTTTTTACGGCATTGATTTTTCCACCAAGGGGGAACTTATTGCATCAAGAAAGAGTGTCGAGGAAATAAGAAAGTTTCTCGAACTAGATGCCCTGCACTACCTCAGCCTTGATGCAATGGTGGAGGCATCAGGGGCCAATTCGGATCGCTTCTGCATGGCCTGTTTCAATGGTAAATATCCTACAGGCATAAACGAGCACGTGGGGAAATTCAGTCTTGAGTGACGCGGGACCATCTGTAGTCCAGGCAGGTAAAGATGCCATTTCCATCGAGATCCAGGGCCTCGAAAGGCTCCGGGACAGGCTGGATGAGAATTTCGAGAAGGCTGTCCGGCTGATACTGGACACCAGTGGAAGGGTCATAGTCACTGGCATAGGAAAGTCCGGCCTGGTAGGGCGAAAAATAGCTGCCACCCTGGCCAGCACGGGCACGCCCGCCATATTTCTTCATCCCGTTGAGGCTATGCACGGAGACCTTGGCATGGTCATGGCAGGGGATGTGATAATCGCCATCTCCAACAGTGGAGAAACAATGGAGCTAAACGCACTGCTTCCAGCATTGCGCCAGCGGGAGATTCCCATCATAGCATTTACAGGAAATGCGGATTCCACGCTTGCCCGGGCTGGGACCTGCGTGATTGATACCGGGGTGGACCGGGAGGCATGTTCCCTGGGGCTGGCTCCCACAGCAAGTACCACTGCAGCCCTTGCTGCAGGCGATGCCCTGGCGGTGGTGTTGCTCAAGCTGAGGCACTTCAGCGAGAAGGACTTCAGGCGTAATCATCCCCTGGGCACCCTGGGTGAGAGGCTCAAGGTGTCTGTCAGGCAGGTTATGCTGACCGGCAAGGGGATACCGGTGGTGAGGTCGGGCAGTTCCATGGAGAATGTCATCGAGGAAATAGACCGCAAGGGACTCGGGGCAGCCCTGATACTGGATGGAGATGAGAAGCTTGTTGGCATCGTGACTGACGGGGACCTCCGGCGGGCCATGCTTCGCTATCCAGACCTCAAGGAGCGCTTGGTTGACGAGATCATGACCGAGAATCCCAAAAGTGTCATGCCGGATGCCATGGCGGCCGACGCGCTCGCCATAATGGAAAATCATCTCATCACGGTGCTCCCGGTGGTAGGTGCCAGTGGCCGGCTGGTGGGGATTGTTCATCTCCACGATCTTCTCGGCAAGGGGCAATTCAAGTTTGTCGTGTAATAAATCGGGTTTAAGGATGATTCCAGGAAATTTTTGTCAGCCGCGTCATGCAGGCTGGAAACCAAAGGAGCAATTGAAATGGCAAGAGGATCGTTAAATAAGGTCATACTTATTGGAAGGCTTGGGGCAGACCCAGAGATTCGGTATACCCAGGATGGCACCCCGGTGGCAAACTTCAGCCTGGCCACAGACTCTCCAATAAAAAGGGGAGACCAGTGGGAAACCGAGACCGAATGGCACCGGATAGTAGCCTGGAGAAGGCTAGCGGAAATTTGCAGTGAATACCTGGGAAAGGGCAGCCTGGTCTATGTTGAAGGCCGCTTGAGGACCAGGTCCTGGGAAGACAGGGACGGAAACAAAAGGTGGACTACGGAAATAATTGCAAGGGATCTTCAGATGCTCGGATCAAAACCGTCTGCAGGAGAAGGAAGTGAAGATCTTCAGCCTCCAGAGCCGCCAATCGAGGACGATGTACCTTTTTAAGGGAGCGGAATTCCCGTCTCCCAATCCATTTTCTAGCTAGTTTACCTGTTTGTGCACGAAATAGGTACAATCCATTACAGGTAAATTCAGCAGGGATGCAACCTGGCAGGCCTGCCGAGACATGCACTGCTGGCATATTGTCGTCCTGGACAGGGTAAAATCAAATTTCAGGTCAGATGCTGTAGGCTTAATCCTACGTCTTTGCCTGTATTCCTGTATGTTTTTGCAAGCAGTACGTGCAAGTTCCAAACTCATGTTTTCTCCTGCAATTTTAAATAGTTAAGTCCGCATTCGAGTTTTGGTCCAACTTTCGCTCAAATCCGCTTTCAGTAATTCAACTGCAATATGTCTGCCAGTTTTTCCGCTCAACTGTTTTGATCAAAATCATCAGTGGAAAAGCCTTTCACTGTAAAAGGAAATCTTTTTCTCATTTAGGCGCAATATTTCTGGAAATGCCTGTTTTCGAAGGGGTTTTGCCCTTTGGAAACATGTTCTTAAGGGCATGAAAATTGTAATAAAATAGGGTCGATAAGGCTTTTTTTCAGGGAGAAGAAAAGAGGTTCCATTGGCTGTTGCCCTTGCGGTCTTTCATTGGGCAAGGATGTGCTCTTGTGGGGGGAGAATTACAGATGTCAGGACGAGTATTGATTTTCAGGCTCCAGAGCAGGCTTTTTGAAGAGATTCCCTTTGGAACCGCCGCGGGGATAGTGCTGCTGTGGATACTGTCTTTCCTTGATTACTATCTTACTGTGTACCAGGTATCCATGGGGGCGATTGAAATAAACCCCCTGCTGGCCCCGTTTTTCAACAA
>CAYZJS010000069.1:0-12946 GCA_964478865.1 uncultured Thermodesulfatator sp. | reverse complement strand
ATTCAATGTTTTTTAGGCAAAGTTTGCTTCCGAGGGCCTTTTATGTCTCAGGATTCAAAGAGCCTGGGCGTGTTTCTGAGCCTTTTTATCACCCGGTCCTTGCCGATGGCAACCATTACATCAAATATGCCAGGCCCCTTTAGCTGGCCGGTGAGGACGGTCCTCATGCCGTTTATGACAATGCCGGCCTTTAACTGCCGGGTTTCGGCAAATTTTCTGACAGCATCCTCTGTGGTCTCAAGGTCCCACGGCTCCACGGGTTCGAGTGCTTCGGCCAGGGCCGGGAGGAGTTCCTTCAGTTCCGGGCGCTTCAGGACGTTCTTCTTGAGGGCCTTTGGATCAAACTCGAAATCATCTGCAAAGTAGGCCCTGCCAAGCCTGGCAAAGTCCTTCAGTGTGTGGAACCTGCTCCGTATGAGATCCAGGGTGGAAAGAAACCACTGCTTCTTTTCCCCTTCATAGGCATCATCCCATATCCCTTCGTTCTTGAAATCATCCTTGATCATCCCGGCGATCTCTTCAATGGGCATGGTCCGGAGGTAGTGGGCATTGATGCTTATGGCCTTTGGATCGGTGAAGAACTTGGGGTCTCCCTTCCTGTAGTTGAAAACAGAGTTGGACTTGTTGATCCTTTCCAGGGAAAAGGCCTGGATGAGCTCCTCCTTGGAGAAAATCTCCTGGTCAGTGCCCGGATTCCAGCCAAGGAGCACCAGGAAGTTCACAAGTGCCCAGGGTATGAAGCCCATCTCCCTGTACCATTGTACGGAGACCACCTCGCCGTGGGTCCGCTTTGAGATCTTCCGTTTCTGGAGGTCCAGGGTCAGCGGCATGTGGGCAAATACCGGCGGTTTGGCACCAAGGGCCTCGTAGAGGAGTATCTGCCTTATGGTATTGCTCATGTGGTCCTGTCCCCGGATTATGTGGGTGATCCTGTCCCTGATGTCATCCACCACGTTGCAGAGGAGATACAGGGGTTTTCCGTTTGAACGCATTATCACGAAATCTTCTATCTCGCTGTAATCCTTTTCAATGCGTCCCAGAACCTTGTCGTCGTAGCCGATCTTTCCCTGTCTTTCAGGCACCTTGAAGCGCACCACCGAGGGCAGGCCCGCAGCCTCTTTTTCCGCTATCTCTTCTGGCGAAAGGTTCCTGCAGGTGCCATCGTACTTGATGTCCCGTTTCTCCTTGAGGGCCTGTTTCCTCTTGGCATCGAGTTCCTCCCTGGTGCAGAAACACCTGTATGCCTTCCCCTCTTCCAGGAGCCTCTGGGCCACCTGCTTGTGTTCTTCTGCAAACTGGCTCTGGAAATATGGTCCTTCATCCCAGTCAAGTCCCAGCCATGTAAGGCCGTCTATTATGCCCTGGATGGATTCTTCCGTGGACCTTTCCGCATCCGTGTCCTCTATTCTCAGTATGAATTTTCCATTGTGTTTCCTGGCAAAGAGCCAGTTGAAGATGGCGGTCCTGGCCCCTCCTATGTGGAGGTAGCCTGTGGGGCTCGGGGGAAATCTTACTATAACTTCCGACATGGTCTGTTTATCCTTTTTTGCCAGCCTGTCTTCCAGGCCTTTTTTTCTTGCTTTGTTGCTGTCTGAACCTCTTTTCAATCTTGGCCCAGGTGTCTCTGAGTGTCACTGTCCTGTTAAAGACCGGGTTACCCGGGCTGGAATCCCTGGAATCGACACAGAAGTAACCTATTCGTTCAAACTGTACCACCTTGCCCGGCTCCAGGCCCTTCAGGGATGGCTCAAGCATGCAGTCTTTCAGGATCTTCAGGGAATCCGGATTGAGAAAATCCATGTAGGTCTTGTCGTCCTGGGCCGCCCTGTCCGGATACGGGTGCTCAAAAAGCCTGTCGTAAAGGCGAACCTCAGCCCTGAATGCATGCCTCGAGCTCACCCAGTGTATGGTCCCCCTGACCTTTCTGCCATCCGGGGCATTGCCTCCCTTTGTGGCAGGATCATAGGTGCAGCGAAGCTCCCTTACCTCACCAGTCCTTTCATCCTTTATGACACCGGTGCATTTTATAAAGTAGGCATAGCGGAGTCTCACCTCCCTGCCTGGCGCCAGGCGGAAGAATTTCTTGGGAGGATCTTCCATGAAATCCGTCCGTTCTATGAATATCTCCCTGGAAAAAGGGACCATTCTGGTGCCATAGGATGGGTCTTCAGGGTTGTTTATGGCCTCGAGCTCCTCTTCCTGGTCTTCAGGGTAATTTTCTATTACAACCTTCAGGGGGTTAAGCACCCCCATGACCCGCGGGGCCGTCTTGTTCAGCTCTTCTCTTACGCAGTGTTCCAGAAGGGCCACGTCCACCACGCTTTCCTTCTTTGCAACCCCTATGCGCTCGCAGAAATTCCTGATGCCTGCAGGAGGCAGCCCCCTCCTCCTCATGCCCGAAATGGTGGGCATCCTGGGATCGTCCCAGCCGGAGACCACGCCTTCTTCCACCAGCCTTATGAGTTTCCTCTTGCTCAAAATGGTGTAGGTAAGGTTGAGTCTTGCGAATTCTATCTGCTGAGGATGGCATTCCACCTCCAGTACGTCCAGGAACCAGTCGTAGAGGGGGCGGTGGTCTTCGAATTCCAGGGAGCACAGGGAGTGGGTGATGCCCTCGATGGAGTCCGACAGGCAGTGGGCGAAATCGTACATGGGATATATGCACCACTTGTCCCCGGTCCTGTGATGGGGTACGTGCATGATCCTGTATACAACCGGGTCTCTCATGTTGAGGTTGCCTGAGGCCATGTCTATCTTCGCCCTCAGGACACGCTCACCATCCCTGAATTCTCCGGCCTTCATCCTCCTGAATAGATCCAGGTTTTCCTCTATGCTCCTGTTCCTGTAGGGGCTCTCTTTGCCCGGTTCGGTAAGCGTCCCCCTGTAGGCCCTTATTTCTTCCGGGGACAGGTCACACACAAAGGCCTTGCCGATCTTTATCAGCTTTTCGGCATACTCATAAAACCGGTCGAAATAATCAGAGGCATAATACAGGTGTTCACCCCAGTCGTATCCGAGCCACCTGACATCCTCTTTTATGGCATCCACGTATTCCTGTTCTTCCTTGGTGGGATTGGTATCGTCGAAACGCAGATGGCAGCGGCCATTGAATTCCTGGGCGAAACCGAAATTCATGACTATGGACTTGGCATGGCCAATGTGCAGGTAACCGTTCGGCTCAGGAGGAAACCTGGTGACTACCTTGCCGCCGTGCTTGTTTGATTTTATGTCTTCCAGGATTATATTTCTTATAAAATTGGAAGGCCTCTTGTTTTCGTCCTTGTTGTTCATATGTTCTCCTGAACAGGGCAATTTTTTACCGGCCCTATAATAATGCCAAACTGTCAAGAAATTAAAGACCCAAGGAAAAAAGAATAACATTTTTATGTCAACACCGTTTCGCCTGCATACGACATATGTCCCTTCCGGCGACCAGGAAAAGGTCATAGGACAGGTGGTTAGCGGCCTCGGGAAGGGAGTGGGACATCAGACCATCCTTGGGGTAACGGGCTCGGGAAAGACCTTTACCATGGCAAACGTTATCGCCAGGGTCAACAGGCCGGCCCTGGTCATGGCGCCAAACAAGACCCTGGCAGCCCAGCTCTTTTCGGAATTCAAGGCCTTTTTCCCGGAAAACGCGGTTGAATATTTTGTAAGCTATTACGACTACTACCAGCCGGAAGCCTACATCCCTGCCTCAGACACATACATTGAAAAGGATTCCTCCATAAATGACTTCATAGACAGGCTGAGGCACTCTGCCACCCATTCCCTGCTCACCAGGAAGGATGTGATAATAGTTGCCAGTGTCTCGTGCATTTACGGCCTGGGCTCACCTGAAGAATACCAGGCAATGCATCTTTACCTGAGGCAGGGAGAGGAAATGGCCAGGAGGAAGATACTGGCCCGGCTTGTGGGAATGCTTTATGAGAGAAACGACGCCGATTTCCGGAGGGGCACCTTCAGGGTCAGGGGAGATGTCGTGGAGGTCTTTCCTTCATACGAGGAGGAAATGGCGGTACGGATAGAGCTTTTCGGTGACGAGATCGAACGTCTGAGCCTGTTTGATCCCCTGACCGGAAGGCGCCATGCAGACGTTCCCCACGTGCTCATACATCCTTCCAGCCATTATGTGACAACCGAAGGGAGCCTGGACAGGGCAATTGCCGCCATCAGGCTTGAACTCGGAGAAAGGCTCAGGGAGCTTGAAGGGCAGGGAAAGCTCCTGGAGGCCCAGAGGCTGGAGCAGAGGACCAGTCTGGACCTCGAGATGCTCCAGGAGCTCGGCTACTGTCATGGCATAGAAAACTATGCCAGGCACCTGACAGGGCGGGCACCCGGTGAGCCGCCGCCCACGCTTCTTGATTATTTCCCGCCTGATTTCATCACGTTCATCGATGAAAGCCACATCACCGTGCCCCAGATCAGGGGAATGTATGCCGGGGACCGTTCCCGCAAGGAAACCCTGGTGGAATTCGGCTTTCGCCTCCCGTCCGCCCTTGACAACAGGCCGTTGAGGTTTGATGAATTCCAGGAGGCCACGGGGCAGGTGATCTACGTTTCCGCCACTCCAGGCCCCTATGAACTGGAGATGTCAAGGGGTGCGGTGGTGGAGCAGATCATAAGGCCAACCGGCCTCATGGACCCGCGCATGGAGGTCCGTCCGGCCACAAACCAGGTGGAAGACCTGCTGGGGGAGATACGAAGGGTTGTCGCCAGGGGGGAAAGGGTCCTGGTGACCACCCTTACCAAGAGGATGGCAGAGGATCTGACAGAATATTACAGGGCTGCCGGGCTCCGGGTGGAATATCTCCACTCGGACATAAAGACGGTGGAGCGCACCCAGCTCATCCAGGGGCTGCGCCAGGGGGAATTCGACGTGCTGGTGGGGATAAACCTCCTGAGGGAAGGCCTTGACATGCCGGAAGTATCCCTGGTTGCCGTCCTGGATGCGGACAAGGAGGGTTTTCTCCGTTCAGAACGTTCCCTCATCCAGACAGCGGGCCGGGCAGCCAGGAACGCAAACGGCCTGGTGATCCTCTACGGGGACAATGTGACAGGCTCCATGAAGCGGGCCATTTCGGAGACCCGGAGAAGAAGGGAAATACAGGAGGCCCATAATATCGCCCATGGCATAGTGCCCGAGTCCATAAAAAAGGATACGTCTGATGCCCTTACCAGGATCTACCAGGAGGATTCAGGGATCTTTGAAGAGCTTCATGAACAGTCAGCGGCTTACGGGCAGGTCTCGGATGCCAGGGAGATGGAGGAGATCATCGCCGGGCTGGAAAAAGAGATGCTCGAGTTGTCCGGCGAGCTCAAGTTCGAGGAGGCGGCTGAGAAAAGGGATGAAATCAGGAGGCTCAGGCAACGGCTCCTGCTGATGGAATAGAAAGAATACCAAATTTTCATGGGAAAATGGGTTTTCAGCTGGAAAGGAATCCTTTATAAAGGCATTTCAGATTAAAGTTGAAGGATGTGCAGGCAAGATGCCTGGTTGAATCGGCCATGGACAAACCGGGCATTTGAGAAAACAAGGGTATGGAAAAGGGTACAGGCAGATGAATGGGACGGCATTTTTCTTTCAGGAATTTCTAAAACATCCGCTTCAGATAGGTTCGGTTATTCCGAGTTCCCGTTACCTGGAGCAGCGGGTGGTGGAGACGGCCAGGGTAAAATCCGCCCGGTTCATAGTGGAGCTCGGCCCGGGAGTCGGCGGTATAACCAGGGCCGTACTTGCCGCAGGAAGGCCGGATTTCAGGCTCCTGAGTATAGAGATCAATCCAAATTTCCATGCATTCATAAAAGATATCAAGGACGAGCGCCTGATCGCCCATCTCGGCGATGCAAGGGAGCTGGGCAGGATAATGGAACAATACGGTCTCCATGCCCCTGATGCTGTGATTTCCGGAATCCCTTTTTCCACCATGAGCCAGGAATGCGGAACAGAGATAATAAGGGCCATTTTCAAGGCCCTGAAGCCCGGGGGGCGTTTTGTGGCATACCAGTTAAGCAGCAGGGTCATCTCCCTCTGCAAGCCGGTTATGGGGGAAGGAGAGGTGGTCCTTGAACTCCTGAATATTCCTCCCATGAGGGTGTGCTGCTGGAAGAAAAACGGCAACGGAAACGGTAAAAGGCCTGAAGAGGCCTGATATCCCGAGAAACGGTATCCTCAGTGGGCTGTCCCGGCCGGCGCCTGTTCCCTTACAAGGCCGTAGGCCTTTCCCACCCGGTACACAAGTTCCATGAACCCCTTGGGAAGCGGGGCATTTCTGTCTTCCAGCAGGATACCGTAATCCCTGGCCCTGGCCAACACGTTGAGGCTGTAGTCAGGCAGCCCTTCCTGGTGATTGCAGAGAAAGTGCATCCTCAGTGCATCTGTTAGCGGGATAAGCAGGTCTTCGAAGTTTTCCGGCACTTCCTTCAGCTCTTTCCGGATCAGGCCGATGTTCTCGTCGGCAAAGTCCGAAAAGGCCTTTTCGGGATTCCTGGTGCCGAAAAGTTCATTCAGTATGGCACCTGCCAGCATCTGGGTGAATTTTTTGTCCTTTTCAGGGTATCTCTCCCGGAGGTGATCCCTCATCCTTACAAAGAAGATCATACGCACCACGTCCACTCCCTCCCTGAGGGCCTGGATAAATTCGCGGTCCATCCGGACTCCGCCGGCAGCTTCGTTAGAAAAGTTAGAATCCATCAATGTCATTCCTTTTTCAGGGTGCCCCTGTAGATTGAAAAGGGTATTCTACTGGAATCATTGAGGCTTGTCTAACAGCTTTTTTCAATCCCGGGCACTTTCCCTCCCTCCTGCAGGCATTTGGCAAGAACAGCCGGAGAATTTGTTCATTGAACTTTGACGCGTATCCTGTTATAAAAGCGAATTTAACGTTTTGTAGGGGGTCTTTCGTAAATGGAAAAGGTAACCGAAGTAAATGAACAAAATTTAAACACCGCGCCGGTCGCGGAAGCAGTCGAGGAAAAGGCTGCAGAAACACCAGTACCAACAGAGGAGCCTGCCTCCTCTGCTGCACCGGAGGAGGAAGTCGCTTCCACCTCTTCTTCGGACGATGAAGAAGCTTCTGACATGAGTCAGTTCGAAGAGCTTTTCGAGCAGAGTCTTCGATCCTTCCAGGAAGGTGAAATAATTGAAGGCACGGTAGTCAGCGTTCAGAATGACTACGTCATGGTTGACATTGGTTATAAATCCGAAGGTCTCATCCCGTCCAGGGAGTTTGTCAACGGGGACGGAAATCTCATAGTCCAGCCGGGAGATGTCGTGGAAGTGCTTCTGGAGCGCTGGAATCCCGAGGATGGCACCCTCAGGCTTTCGTACTCCAGGGCCATACGCAGAAAGGTTTGGGATTTTGTAATCAAATCCTTCGAGGCCAAGGAGCCCGTGGAGGTAACCACGGTATCAAAGGTCAAGGGCGGCCTTACCGTGAGGATCGGCGAGCCCATCGGAGGTATCAAGGCATTTCTGCCGTATTCCCAGATAGATGTCCGGCCGCATCCCAACCTGGACAGCATGATAGGCCAGAAGTTCATGGTTTCCATCCTGGATTACAACCGGAAACGCGAAAACGTCGTTGTGTCTCGGAGAGAACTCCTGGAAAAGGAGATGCAGGAAAAGAAGAAGGAAACGCTCGCTTCCCTGGAGGAAGGACAGGAAAGGGAAGGGGTTGTCAAGAATATTACGGATTACGGTGTATTCGTGGACCTGGGCGGCATAGACGGCCTGCTCCACGTTACTGACATATCCTGGGGAAGGGTGGAACACCCCTCCAAGGTCTTCAGTGTAGGAGACACGGTAAAGGTCAAGGTGCTGTCTTTCGACAGGGAGAAGGAAAAGGTTGCCCTGGGTATAAAGCAGCTTACGGAAGACCCATGGCTCAGGGCCGCGGAGAAATATCCCGAGGGCGAAAAGGTCTCGGGCAAGGTGGTGAGCCTTACAGAGTACGGCGCCTTTGTTCAGCTTGAAGAGGGTGTCGAAGGCCTGATACATGTTTCGGAGATGTCTTGGACCAAGAGGATACGCCATCCGAAGCAGGTACTTGCCGTTGGAGACGAGGTGGAAACCGTGGTTCTCAAGGTTGACCCTGAGGCAAGGCGCATCTCCCTCGGACTCAAGCAGGTGAAACCCAATCCCTGGGATCTTGTAAAGGAACGCTATCCCGAGGGCACGGTGATAGAGGGCAAGGTCAAGAACATCACCGAATTCGGCCTCTTCATAGGCATAGAAGAGGGCATAGACGGCCTGGTCCACATATCGGACCTGTCCTGGAGCAAGCGGATCAAGCATCCCTCCGAGATGTTCAAGAAGGGTGACAAGATCCAGGCAGTGGTCCTGAACATAGACAAGGAAAAGGAGAGATTCTCCCTGGGAGTGAAGCAGCTTCATCCCGACCCGTGGGAATCGGCCCCTGAAAGATACCCTGTTGGAAGCCGGGTTTCCGGCAAGATCACCAACGTGACGGATTTCGGAATATTTGTTGAACTCGAGGAAGGCATCGAGGGCCTTATCCACGTGTCCGAGATCGCTGCCGGGAGGCCCAAGAGCCCTGTTGGCAAATATGAGGTAGGGGACGAAATCACTGCCATGGTGATCAATGTCTCCCCCAAGGACAGGAGAATCGGTCTTTCCATCAAGAAGATGGCTGAAGACGAAGAGCGTTCATTTTTTTCCGAATACAGCTCCAGCAAGGCCGCTCCAACCACCCTGGGGCTTCTTCTCCAGGAAGAACTGGGCCAGAAGGACAAGAAGGATTCGGGAGACTAGCAGCAGCAAAGTCCCTGATTCGGCATGGAAGAAAAAAACAGCCGGGGCGCTCGTCCCGGCGTCCTGTTAATAGTTCTTGCAACCATAGGAGGGCTTGCCCTCCTCGGTTTCCTTTTTACATTTCTCATCACGGTTCTCATAGTCAGGGGCGGTGTTGAATCCGTCAGCGAGGTTTCCGGCAACCGCATCGGCATTGTCGAGATAAAGGGCGTTATCACCACTCCTGAAAAGGCCCTGGATGCCATGAAGCAGTTCAGGGAAAATGAGAATGTCAAGGCCGTGGTCCTCAGGATAGACAGTCCCGGAGGTGCGGTGGGCGCTTCCCAGGAGATATTCCAGGAGGCCAGGAGGCTCGACATGGTCAAACCGGTTATTGCCTCCCTTGGGAACACCGCTGCTTCAGGCGGTTACTACTCTGCCGTGGGTGCCAGGTACATTGTGGCCAATCCCGGGACTGTGACCGGCAGCATCGGGGTGATCATGAAGCTGCCGAATGTGGAAAAACTCCTGGAAAAACTCGGCATAAAGACCACTGTGATAAAAAGCGGCAGGCTCAAGGACCTTGCTTCCATCACCAGGGAACTGTCTCCGGAAGAAAGGGCCGTACTGAAGTCTGTTATGGACGACATCCACGGCCAGTTTATCCGGGACGTGGCCAAGGGCCGCAGCCTTCCCGGGGAGAAGGTGAAATCCCTGGCCGACGGCAGGATATTTTCCGGACAGCAGGCCCTGGAGCTGAAGCTGGTTGATGAACTGGGCAACTTTTCGGTTGCCCTGGACAAGGCCGCTGAAATTGCAAAGATTTCAGGTGACTGGAAGGTCCTCTATCCCAAAAAAGACAAGATTACTGCCATAAGGGAAATACTGGAGGAATCAGGCGCCAGGACGATATTGAACCTGGTGGACCTCATGTCCCAGAGGAATTCTTCCTCCGCCGTTGTTCCTGAATAACAGGGGGGCTGGAAGAAAATGCTGAAGGCAGATCTTGTCCGCATACTGAAGGCCGAGTTTCCTGAATATACCAACGCCGACCTGAAGGAGGTGCTGGACCTGGTGTTTGACCAGATGTCCGCTGCCCTCTGCAGGGGCCACAGGATAGAAATAAGAGGCTTCGGGAGCTTTGCGGTTCACGTGCAGAAGAAAAGGGAATTCATCAATCCCAAAAACGGCAGGCTCATCTGCTGCCCGGAGAGATACCGCATAGTGTTCAGGCCCGGAAAGAACCTGAAGAAGGTCCATGGCTCCGGGGCCGGGAAGTAGTCCTTTTTAACCCTTTGCAAAAAGGGTCATTCGAAGTCTTCGCAGTTTCCCTTTCCCCTTCGCAGGACTTCCGGCTCATCGTTGACTAGCGAGATGACGCTTGAAGGCTCCGGCAGGATTATCCCGCAGTCTGCAATCACCGCAACCTGCTTCCCGAACCTTTTTGCCATCTGCCTCGGATCTGAAAAGGTTTCATCCCCCAGGGATGCCGTGGTGCTGATCACCGGGTTTCCAAGCAGCCTCACCATCTCCAGGCAAACCGGATGGTCCGGGATCCTGATGCCCACAGTCTTTCGCTTGGTAAGCATCATTTTCGGCACCTGCCTTGAACCTTCGAGAATGAAGGTATAGGGGCCTGGCAGGTATCTTTTCAGGACCCTGTAGGCAAAATCCGTAACCCTTGCATACCTGCTGATGTCGCTCAGGTCCGCGCAGACAAAGCTGAACGGCCTGGTCTTAGGTATGCCCTTGATCTGGTAAATCCGTTCCAGGGCCTTCTTGTTGAAGATGTCCGCCCCCATCCCGTAACAGGTGTCCGTGGGATAGATAACCACTTCCCCCTTCTTCAGGGCTTCCACTATCCGGCCTATTTTCCGGGGGTTCGGCCTATGGGGGTCTATTTCGAGTATCAAAGTTGTCCTCCCCAGGGGATTGACAAGCACCTCGGTTTCAAGTTAACACTTCTGAATCACTGTCGGGCAGGAGCCCCTTTTCCAAGGAGATGTTCGGCTCCTTAGTTGAGATTAATCATGGTTCCCTTGATTTCAAGCCTGCCCCTTGATCCTGATCTCTTAATGTAATCAGGAGCGTGTTAACGTCCACAAAAAAATGCAGGAGGATAGGAGATGAAACTTGATCCCACCAAGATGAAAGACTGGCAGATAGCAGAAGCGGCTGAAGAGACCATGAAAACGGTCTACCAGCTGGGTGAAGAACTTGCCCTGGAAAAAGAGGAGCTGCTTCCCTACGGCCACTACGTTGCAAAGATAGACTATGCAAAGGCCCTTGAAAGGCTCAAGGACAAGCCCGACGGCAAGTACATCGACGTGACGGCCATCACCCCCACTCCCCTGGGAGAGGGCAAGAGCACCTGTGCCGTGGGCCTCATGGAAGGCCTGGGCAAGAGGGGCAAGAACGTGGTCGGTGCACTCCGCCAGCCCTCAGGCGGCCCCACCTTCAACATCAAGGGAAGCGCTGCAGGCGGCGGGCTCGCCCAGGTGATCCCCCTTTCAAAGTTCTCCCTCGGGCTTACCGGTGACATCAACGCCATCATGAACGCCCATAACCTGGGCATGGTGGCGCTGACCGCCAGGATGCAGCACGAGTCAAACTACACGGACGAACAGCTGGCCCTAAGGAATCTCAAGAGGCTGAACGTTCATCCAAAGAGTGTGGAATTCAAATGGATCATCGACTTTTGTGCACAGTCACTTAGAAACATCACCATCGGCCTTGGCGGGCGCATGGATGGTATGACCATGCAGAGCGGCTTCAACATTGCAGTCAGCTCCGAGATCATGGCCATCCTTGCCATAGCAAATGACCTCAAGGACCTGAGAGAGAGGATCGGAAAGATAGTCGTGGCCTATGACCGCACCGGAAAGCCCATTACCACGGAGGATCTTGAAGTTGCAGGCGCAATGACCGCCTGGATGGTGGAGGCGGTAAACCCGAACCTCATGCAGACCATAGAGGGCCAGCCATGCCTCATACATGCAGGTCCCTTCGCCAACATAGCCATCGGCCAGTCCTCTGTCATAGCAGACAAGATCGGTCTCAAACTCGGCGATTACCTGGTTACGGAAAGCGGTTTCGGTGCTGATATCGGCTTTGAAAAGTTCTGGAACCTCAAATGCCGTTTCAGCGGCCTCAAGCCGAACTGCGCCGTGGTTGTCGCCACAATCCGCGCCCTCAAGTGCCACGGCGGCGCACCCATTCCAAGGCCGGGCCGTCCCATGCCGCCCGAGTACAACGAGGAACACGTGGACTGGGTGGAAAAGGGAACCGCCAACCTGCTCCACCACATCGAGACAGTCAAGAAGGCAGGCATCAATCCTGTTGTGTGTATCAATGCCTTCTACACAGATACCAAGGACGAGATCGCCGCATGCCGCAGGCTCTGCGAGCAGGCAGGAGCCAGGGTCGCGGTTTCCGAGCACTGGGAAAAGGGCGGCGACGGTGCCCTGGAGTTTGCAGACGCCGTGGTGGATGCATGCAACGAGGAAAACGAATTCCGCTTCCTCTACGACCTCGACATGCCGCTTCGCCAGAGGATCGAGCTCATCACCAAGGAGGTCTATGGCGGCGACGGTGTCACCTATACCCCGGAGGCTGCCGCAAAGGCAGAGGCCATGGAGAAGGATCCGGAGCTTTCAAAGCTTGGAACCTGCATGGTCAAGACCCACCTGAGCCTCTCGGACAACCCCAACCTCAAGGGTGTGCCAAAGGGCTGGAAGCTCCACGTGCGCGACATCCTCACCTACAAGGGAGCCGGTTTCGTGGTTCCGGTTGCAGGGGCCATAAGCCTCATGCCCGGTACTGGTTCAGATCCGGCCTACCGCAGGATAGACGTGGATACGGAAACAGGAAAGGTCAAGGGCCTGTTCTGATAAACAGACCGGGTTCAAAAGGGTACCGACTCAACAGGGCCATCCGGAGCATTCCGGATGGCCCTTTTTCATGGGCTTCTTTATAAAAATTTATCTGCCAGCTTTTTTATATTTGGGAGTCAATTTTAGATTAAAGGACTATCAAAAAAATTCAATGCAAAACGTCATATTTATTGGCCATAAAAATAATGGTCTTAATAATTTAAGACATACTTCTTGGTTGAAGAAAGAATAAAGGATGATGTGGCTGGAAAGCAGAAATTGTCACAAAATTCATTGCCAGTTTACTAGATCAGACTACTAT
>CAYZJS010000068.1:0-10092 GCA_964478865.1 uncultured Thermodesulfatator sp. | reverse complement strand
CGGAAAAATATTTGCTTCGTTCATCGGATGTTTTTTCATTGCCTTTATCGGCATGTCAGGCCAGCCCCAGGTCTTGCCTGATGTAGTGCCAAGCCTCCAGGCGCTTAACAGCCTTTTTACCATGAACCTGTCAGAGCCTGCCGTGCTGGTACTTTCCGGACTCGGCCTTATAGGCATTGCATCCATAGCCAGGGAAAGGCTGAAAGGCTGACCATTCTTTCCCGAGTTTTCCGCAAGCTGCCCATTCTGCATCACCCATCTTCTCAGTAAAAAAAACTCCCAAACTCCTCATCCACCTCCTGGAAGGCGGCAAGATCCCTGGAAAAGGCCGCCTTCAAAAATGTATTGACCCACCAGAAGATGTCTTTCTGCCTTATATGGTTTCTCATCTTGACCATTCTCCTCTTTCGCTCCTCATGGTCCATGCAAAAACCCGTGAAAATGGCATCGGAAACCCCTTCCTCATCATACGGGTTTACCAGCACGGCCCCCTTCTTGAGCTGGGCCGCAGCGCCTGCAAATTCACTAAGTATCAAGACCCCGTTTCCTTCCAGGTTACATGCGCAGTATTCCTTGCACACAAGGTTCATCCCGTCCTTTAGAGGCGTTATAAGTGCGATCTCGGCGAGCCTGTAATATGCCAGCAGATCCCTCCGGTTGAGACTCTTGTACAGGTAATGGATCGGGATCCAGCCCGAGGTGGTAAATTCCCCGTTAATGGCGCCCACCAGCTGCTCTATCTCCGCCTTGAGCCTCCTGTATTCAGCCACCTCCTCCCTGGAAGGCACCACTACCTGCACCAGTGAAACCTTCTGGCACAGTTCGGGATAACGCCTCAGAGCCGTTCGAAACGAACGGAACCGCTCCGGTATGCCCTTGGTATAATCCAGCCTGTCTATGCCCAGGATCACCTGGCGGTCGGGCAGTTTTTCATGCAGGAACCAGGCACAGTCCGCCACCTGGCGGGAAGCGGCATCCCTCTCAAAGGACTCGTAATCTATGCTGATGGGAAACACCCCAACCCGTATCTCCCTGCCTGCGCCATCAAGCCGGACAATTGAACCCCGCCCTATGACCGCCATTTCCGGAAAAAATCTCTGCACGCAATCCAGGAAGTGCCTCCTGTCCCTGGCGGTCTGAAACCCCAGAAGATCGTACTGGAGCAGTGCGCTGATCACCTGCCTTCTCCAGGGAAGCTTCAGGAAGATATCCAGGGGAGGGAAGGGAATGTGCAGGAAAAAACCTGTGCTGTTCCGTATCCCGAGCTCTCGCAAGAAGAGGGCGCAGTAAAACAGGTGATAATCATGGACCCATATGAAGTCATCAGGCCTTACCGTCCTGGAGATAACCTCTGCAAACTTCCTGTTGACCTTCAAGTACTCGTACCAGTATGCAGGACGGAAATTGCACCTGGTCTGAAGATCGTGGAACAGGGGCCAGATTATCTCATTGGAAAAGCCGTAATAGTAACCCTGCACCTCTTCTGCAGTTAGGGAAACCGGGCGGAGATCATACCCGCTCATCTTTGATGCCTGCCCCAGGAGGCTGGAAAGCGCAGCCTCTTCCGTGCCACCGGACCAGCCTATCCACACACCTCCCCTGTTCTTGAGAACCGGCGCCATGGCAGTAACAAGGCCGCCAGAGCCGGGCCTTACCTGCCAGTTTCCGTTTTCCCTGACCAGCTTGACAGGCAGCCGGTTGGAGACTGCCACCAGCCTGGAAGCCTTCTCGCTCATTTTCTTATCCCCCGGTTTCTTTTTTCCACCTTTCCAGAAAGGCCCTCAATTCCCCGGGCGGCCTTATCCAGATGTCTGCTCCAGTGGGTCTGAACTCTTCCCTGACAAGAACCGCCAGGCCGCGCCCCTTGATGGCTCTGAAGGCGTCTTCATCGGTTAAATCGTCGCCAAGATAGGCAGCAGGCGGTATCTGAGCGTACTGATCGAGCACCTTTTCAACAGCCATGCCCTTGTGGGCCTTGGAAGAACGAAGCTCTATACCGCCGTCGAACCTGTCAAGCTCCATGCCGGTTCCAGAAAGCATTGACTCAAATACCGTTGTAGCCTTTCTTTCAAGCTTGTCCGCCCGTGAACCTTTCATGCCGCGGAAATGAAGGGCCAGGCAGCCGCTTTTTTCTTCCATGTTTCCGGCAAGGCCGTGGTCCTCGATCCAGTCATGGGCATCAGAGAGCACCTGCCTTGCCGCCTTTGAGATCCTGTCACTTTCAACCTCCCCGTTTTCAAGAAGATGCTGCCTTCCGTGACAGCCCCAGATCTCCACGGGCTGACCGAGCTTGAGGAGTTTCCTGACGGAAGAAACGTCCCTGCCGGAAATGATCACCAGGCGGGTCCTGCCGGCCTGGAGTATGGCATTCAGCAGCCCCGGCACCCAGGGGTAAGGGACTGCCTCATCCCGTTCTATCCTGAAGGGAGCGATGGTTCCGTCATAGTCCAGGAACAAAACCGACACCCCGGCCCTGGAAATATCATTCCAGAATCTTTCAAGATCCACATCTTTACTGAGTATCTTCACTTAACCACCTGCTCAACTGCTGGAACTGCCGGAAATGTCTATCCTTTCTTCCGAACCGTTCATCAGGGAAATCATGAGGGCCATGTATTCCCTGAGATGCCTGGTAAGGAGAAAATTTTCCCTGACAAGCCTTTTTGCCCTTTCTCCCATCTCCAGCCTCTTCTCACTGTGATGAAGAAGATACCTGATCCTCAGGGCTGCTCCCTCGGGCGTCCTGACCCTGAAGCCGGTATAATGGTCTATCACCTGTATCCTGATGCCCCCGGTATCCCCACCTACTACCGGCTTTCCCTTCCACATTGCCTCGGAGACCGTGAGTCCGAACCCCTCCCGGGTTGATTTCTGGATAACTATATCTGCTGCCCTCTGAAGGGCATTGATCTTCCTGTGTGCATCAGGAGGCAGAACCAGCACGTGGACATCAGGCTCGCCGGAGGCTGCCGTGAGCACCTCTTCAAGCACGGCCTGCCCCTCCGGGTCGTCGCTGGCCCCCCCGCCTGCAAGCACAAGCTGGCAGGGAACATGCTTTCTTACCTGCAAAAATGCCTCGATGACCCCCAAGGGGTCCTTGAACCTGTCGAAGCGCGAGACCTGCACCAGAAGGGGAAGGTGGGAATCAAGGCCGAATTCCTGGAACACCGAGTCCACTTCACGGGAAGGCAGGGCAATGTTTTTTTCGCTCAGAGGGTCTATGCTTGGAGCAATGATATACTGGGGATGGGGAAGCCTCTGTGCAAAATCCGGCAGGGAAAAGATGCTTGCGTCGTACCGGGCACAGTAGTTCCTGAGATACTTCCAGACCGGCCTGTGCGGGCGGCTGCAGTCTATGTGGCACCTCCAGATCCACTTCCCCTTTCTCCTGGGGACAAAATCTATCAGGGCAGCAGGCTGGGGGTCATGTATGAAGACGAAATCCGCATCCTCGAGGACATCTTTCAACGTCCGGGCATTTTCCCTGTTTGTCTTCTGGTAAACATCCAGCATGGCGGGCCCGATTGCCACCCTGTGCCCCTGAAGCGCATTATGAAAACCCTTGGTGCACTTGTAGAAATCCTGCTCCCCGCGGATTATCTCCCAGGAGACATCAAGCCCAAGATCTGCCATGAGCGGGACCAGTTTGTGAAGGATCTCCGCCACACCGCCACCTTCCCTGGTGGAATTCACGTGTACCACCTTTCTTCCGGCAAGGGGCCTTGAAAGCTGCAACAGGTGATTGATAACATCTTCGCCTGCCACTGATGCATAGGCATTCAAAAGGCCGGACATGACATCAATCCTCCTTGAAGTACGTACTGAAACAGTGGCTCAGCACCCTTCTTATCTCTTTCAGGGATGAAAAATAGGGGTCCACGGCCATTACTGCTGCTGCCAGCTCCCGGTAATCCTCTCCCAGGCTCAGGAGCCATGCAGAGAAATCATCCACCTTGTCAGGTGTGCGTCTTCTTGCATCAATAAAATGGTAAAAGATGCTTCCAAGGGACATGTGACTTACGCTGTCTGCAAGGAGCCTGGGATCCTCGAGGCATCTGCCCGTATCCATGACCAGGATCTTCGAATAGATAAAATGGAACTGCTCATCAGCCCGGGACCACGGGACCCACTGGGCCGTGTCCAGATGCTCCTCCACCCTGTCTATGAGCTCTGCCCTCAGGCCCTCGATATCGGAAAATTCCGTGGGGTCTATCACGCTCAATCTTTCGGCAAGCGCCTTTTCGTGAAGGCTGTGATACACCCAGGCAGCAAAATCGTTGTTGTATTCAGGCTCATCGAAACGCGGCTGGAGAAACCGGCCCCAGAAGTGGTGGTAGATGCTGGAGGCCGGGGCAAGGGCAAGTCCCTCCCTGAATTCTCTCAGGGTCTGGACGGCTATCCCGCTGGAAAGGGCAATGAGAGCGCAATCCTTGACATGAAACGGTTGAGCTGCCATATCCTTCGACTCCCCCACAAAAACTGGCAATCACGGGGCATCTGTCAAGAATTCTTCCAACCCGGACAGATACCCCGGAGCGGTTTATTCAAAAGGAAAGGATTCCCTCCCAAGATAAGCACTCGGTGCCGGGAAGGCAATCTACCGTAGCTCCTCACAGGGTTCTTTACGGGTATTATGGCACAACTGTCTGAAATGTATCTGCCTAGAGGGTGCTACAGACACAGGGCGAAGGGCACAAAGGCGTACTCCCTGTACTTCAAGTGCCCGAAAAGGCAGTAGATGTAGTATACCCTTTGAGCAGATACGATCTACCGGAAGGATCAGAACACCAGGGAAAGGACCACCAGATGTTCATCCCTGCCGTCGTTGTTGTCGTGGATGTCGGCATTGGAGATGTGCATGTAGCGGTAACCGATTTCCCAGCTGTCGTGGAAGCATAAACCTGTTCCTGCAATGAGAGAAAACTGGAAGGCAGCTCCCATCTGCCGCCCCCTTATGTTGGCCCTGCTGAGGAAATGGATTCCGGCCCCCAGGTCAAGATACGGCTTGATGGCAGAACTGCCGTGGGAATATCTGAATACCGGCTGAAAACCCGCATCAAACGTGGTGTCCCTCCCATCCAGCACGCCGAGATCCAGTTCTATCCTGGCAGAGGCTGAACCGCATTGCCCCACTGCCAGCTCACGGGGAAGCCACCAGGCCCCAAGCAGGCGGGAGCTGAAGGACCCGTCAACAGTGGTTCCGATTGCCAGAGAGGTGGTCCACTTTCGAGATGACTCGTTGAGATCCATGCCCAGGCAACTTCCGACTGCAGAAAAAACCAGGAAAAGACCGCACACCAGGACCGCACCAAACCTCGTGATTCCGCGCATTTCCGCCTCCTTTCTCCCCGTTTGGAAAAGCAGGAAAGATCAACAAAGTACCGTTTCAAAGAACCAGCCCGGACACAATCCAGACGCTGAAGGGCAAAGTTATTGGCCCTCGCTCATTTAAACCACAAAATACGGGGATTTTCAAGTGGGACCAGGGCTTCAGGGTGTCTCGGCACGATCCTGGGAGTATAGTCCGAGGCCTTTCGTTTCTTGGGGATCTCCACGCCAAAGAGAAAGCCGTTTACCGCCCCTGTGAGCTCTTCACGCATGGTCATTTCCCATATCTCAGGCTCTGACCTTCCTTCCAGGGGTTCTGCAAAAAGCTCCACGGAGATCATATCCAGCTTCAGGCCGTCGATGTAGGCCTGGATCTCGAAGACATACTGGTCGTCTGTTGTGCGAACACTGAAATTTCCAAAGTACACGTTCTTCCAGTGGGCCTCTATTGATGACTGCCACTCAAAGATTTCCTGGCCGATGCGGCCATTGGAGGCTGCCCTGCGCCCAAAGGCCCTGGAGCAGGGGATGTAGTATTCTTCCACGTATTGGCGCATCATGCGGTTACTGGAAAACTCGGGCGTAAGCTTTGTCATGCTGGCCTTCATCATGCTTACCCAGTTCCTGGGAATGCCGTGTTCATCCCGGTCGTAGAAGGCGGGGATGACCTCTTCCTCCAGCTTTGTATAGAGTTCTTCGGCTTCATGGGCGTCCCAGACAGGATCCTCGTCATGTTCCTGGCCGTCACCAATGGACCAGCCCACATCGCTTGAATATGCCTCGGCCCACCAGCCATCCAGCTCCGAAAGGTTGATGCCGCCGTTGACCAGCACCTTCATTCCGCTGGTCCCGCTGGCCTCCCAGGGACGCCTGGGCATGTTGATCCATACGTCCACTCCCTGGACCAGTTTCCTGGCAACGATCATGTCGTAGTCCTGGATGAATATCACCTTACCCATTACGTCAGGGCGCTGCATGAACTGGTGCCATTTCCTGATCATTTCCTTTCCCACCTGGTCCCTGGGATGGGCCTTGCCGGATATGATGAGCTGTACCGGCCTCTGGGGCAGGTTCAGTATGCGTGCAAACCTGTCGGGGTCCGTGAGCAGGAGGTTGGGCCTCTTGTAGGCGGTAAAGCGCCTGGCAAACCCGAGGGTAAGAGCATTTGGGTCCAGGGCATTTTCGTACTTCCTGCTTGTCTCGGTATCTATTCCCGAGGCAGCGTGCTGCCACTTGACCCTGTTGGCCACGAAATCCAGCAGCTCCAGCCTGCCCCTGACCCTGAACTCCCAGAGCTCCTCGTCGGAAAGCCTCCCAAGGCCCTGCCGAATGGTCTCCAGAGTACCGAGCCACCTGTCGCTGCCGCTGGCCCTTGTCCACAGATCATCTGCCTCGGATGACTCCCACGACGGTACATGGACCGCATTAGTCACATGCCCTATGGGCACCTCACTTTCAGGCCACCTGGGAAACAGGCCCGAGAATATGTGCCTGCTCACCTTGCCATGAAGCCTGCTTACCCCGTTTATGAAAAGGGAACTTCTCATTGCCAGGTAGGCCATGTTGAACGGTTCGGAAAGATTATCCGGTTCAGAACGGCCAAGCCCCATGAACTCGTCCAGGCCGAGCCCCAGGGAGCTGCAGTAACTCCTTGCATAATTGTCGAACATGCCGGCCGGGTACCTGTCAAAGGCGGCATCCACAGGCGTATGGGTGGTAAAGATATTGCCGGCCCTTACACAGTTGAGGGCCACCTGAAAGGGACAGTCCGCAAGCCTCATGAAGCTCCTTGCCCTTTCAAGGGCTGCAAATGCCGCATGCCCCTCGTTGAGATGGCACACGTTGCAGTTCAGGCCGATGGCCTCGAGAAGCTTCCAGCCGCCTATTCCAAGGGCAATCTCCTGCTGGAGCCTCATTTCTTCTCCGCCTCCGTACAGCTTGCTGGTGATACCCCTGTCTCTGGGAGTGTTCCGCGGATCGTTGCTGTCCAGGAGAAAAAGCCTGATCCTGCCAACGTGCACCTGCCATGTCTTCAACACCAGTTTCCTGCCCGGCAGGTCCACCTCCACAAGCAGCCAGTCCCCCTTCTCGTTAAGGAGCGGCACCACGGGCAGCATGACAGGATCATTGTAAGGATAGAACTCCAGCTGGTTTCCGTAGGCATCTATGGCCTGGCGGAAGTAACCCTGCTGATACAGGAGCCCTACTCCAAAGAGAGGAACTCCCAAATCGTTGGCAGTCTTCAGGTGGTCTCCGGCCAGTATGCCGAGGCCGCCGGAATAGATGGGAAGCGCTTCGCCGAGGCCGAATTCCATGCTGAAATAGGCAACCCCGGAAAGGGGGCTGTCCCCGTGCACTTTCTGGAACCAGGCCGGATCCCTGAGGGTCCTTTCCCGGTCTTCAAGCTGGCGCTTGAGTTCTGCAGTAAACTCCCTGTCTGATGCCAGCTCTTCCAGTCTTTCCTGGCTGACGCTTTCCAGAATAAACCAGGGATTCCCGGTGGAATCCCACATGCTGGAATCGATTGCCCTCCAGATCTGGTCGGAACCATGGCTCCAGCTCCAGCGCATGTCCATAGCAAGTTCTGCAAGGCCCGTAAGCTTCTGGGGAAGTTTCCTGGGAAGATATCTGTTAAGATGCATGTTCATTTCCTCTTGATTATCGTAGAATGGTATGGTCTTGCCAGGAACCGCGGATGATACCAAAACCCTTTCCGGTATCTTCCGGGCGGCAAGGCTGAAAAAATAAAATTCCCACCTTCAGGAATGTTAAGCACTGCACTGAACTTAATAAAGAAAAAAGTGGCCGCGGGCAAAAGGCCTTTTGACACCGTACAGGTGGAAATAACCTCGAGGTGTAATGCCGCATGCAGGATGTGCCCCAGAGGCGCCCTGCCGGGCTGGAAAAGCGGGGATATGAACCTGGCCCTTTTCCGGAAGGTTTCGGACCTCATCCTGCAGGTCCGCCACGTTCACCTCCAGGGCTGGGGCGAGCCCCTCCTTCACCCGGACCTTCTGGCCATGTTGAAGATTGCAAAAGATCTCCAGGCAAGGGTGGGGCTTACCACAAACGGCCAGCTGCTTGGCCCGGAGACGGCAGAAACCCTAATAAAAGGGGGCATTGATGTCATTGCGGTTTCACTGGCAGGCGCAGATGCCAAGACCCACGAGCAAATAAGGACCGGCACAGACTTCCGGCACATCATAACGAACATCCTTTCCCTAAAACGCCTGAAGGCGGAACTCGGGCTGGACAGGCCGTCTGTTGTCATATCGTTTCTCATGCTCAGGCAGAACGTCCGGCAGCTGCCCGGGGTTATAGGGTTGGCAGCAGAGCTTGGGGCCGACAGGGTTTCTGCAACGAACCTTGACCTCGTGTGGGACGCTGAAACCGACGGCATGAGGGCATTTCAGGACCTTGGCAGCAGGGCGGCAAGATACGACGATTTGGTTAATAAGGCCAGAAAGGCTGCGTCCTCGGCAGGAATCGATCTCAGGCTTTATCCCCTGATCCCGGATGAACAGCCTGTTTGCGAGGCAAACCCCCTTAAAAACCTCTTTGTTTCATTTGACGGCTGCCTGGCTCCCTGCCCGTATCTCGGGCTTCCCGCAGCCAAGATCCCGCGCTACTTCATGGGCCGGACAACAAGCTGCTCCCGGCTATGCTTTGGAAACATCATGGAAAAATCCTTTTCCGAAACCTGGAACAGCAGGCCTTACGCTGAATTCAGGCAGCAATTTGCCAGGAGGCTTTCCGTCACTGCCAGCCTCTATGACCAGATCTCCTGCGACTTCGAGGTGCTGGAGAAGGCAAAGGAGCTGGACCGGGCATACACGGCCCGCCTGAAAGCGGCTACACCGCCAGCAGAATGCTCAGGCTGCTGGAAGCTCTACGGCGTATGATTTTTCCTTAGGCAAGGGAAGGGACACCTTCAAAGCCTGTTTGACCAGCTGCAGAAGTCCCAATTTGGTTCTGATGATCTTTTCCTGCTGGGTCACTGACATTCCCCCTTCATTTGAGGGCCGCCTCGCCCAAGGCTTCGCCAGCGCTCGGCAGGCCCTCTTGATCTTACTATTATAATTGAGTCATAATTATTACAGTAAAAGGTATATAACCTGGCGGGTCCTGACACGGTCTGATAAATCGGGGGCTTATGGATCAGAATTTCTGCTGACCGTGATGATGGTCACAACGCCAGGGCGCCGTGACCATCAACCCAAGCCTCTTCATCAAAGGTCTTATCCTGCACTTTTTTAGTTGAGGCTACGCGGCGCGAAGGCCTGTAGTAGTTTGCGCCTTGTCCTTTCCCTGCTCAAGTTCACAGGCGTCCTGCTGCTTGAAATCCATAATCTTTCCGAATTCTTTATGGAAATCTCTTCTCTGCGCAGGTGCACCGCACCAGAAACTGTCTGCTGGCAGGGTTTCACCCTTCATTACCAGAGATAGGGCATGGAGCCGCACCCTGTCTTCAAGCACAGAATCATACAGAATAACGGCACGTGGCCCAATGGAGCAACCGCTTCCAATATTCAACCTCGACATCTTCATCACCCTGTCTTCAAAAAGATGCGTCTGTAAGGAGCTGGCAAAGCCTATGTTGCAGTCATCTCCTATCCTTACAAGGTCGAATTCGGTCATGAAGGTAGTCTCTATATAGCAGCGCTTGCCAACTTTTGCTCCAAGTAGCCTCATTATGATAGGGGCAAAAGGTGTACCAATTAGATGAAGAAGCAAGAAGGGAACCACAACATTTTCATACAGACC
>CAYZJS010000067.1:0-20172 GCA_964478865.1 uncultured Thermodesulfatator sp. | reverse complement strand
AGAAGCCCATATTTATATTTTTATATACAAAGAGTTTCCGGTGGCTATAGAGAGAGGGAAACACCCGTTCCCATTCCGAACACGGAAGTTAAGCCTCTCATCGCCGATGGTACTGCCCCGTCAGTGGGTGGGAGAGTAGGTCACCGCCGGAATTTATTTTTCAGCCCTCTCTGGTGATAGAGCCAGAGAGGGCTTTTTTTATTTAATTCCGGGGAACCTAAAGACCTGTGCTCCCGATGCGGGCCTTGAGGAATGGGATCTGGTACCCGTAAGCATGGGCACCCTGGCTGGCAGCCCTGAGCACTCCAGGCTCCACGCCCGCCTCCTGGGCCACGTACTCCATGAGAAGTGCCAGGCCGCCCAGATTCGTCGGAAGGCCTGCCCACAGGTCCCAGCTCCGCCAGAAGGTGGCCGTATCCAGCCTTCCGCCGTGGATCTTGAAATCAATGGCCCTGAGGCACGCAGGATCTTCAATGTCCAGGTCTTCGGGCCTTCCCACAATGATGGACGCCTGGTTGGTGTTCGGGGTCTTTTTAAGCATCTCTATCACCTTCGGCAGCTGGTCGTCGATGCGGGAGGCATAGGTGTAGCTTTCATGTTCGGCAGGAGGCTTTGCGCCAAGCAGGTAGTTCACGAAGTACTCCTGCACGTATTCCATGGTTGTCGGTGGCGGAACCGCACTTCCCGGTGGCATTACCGGGATCATGTCTTGGAGGGGGTAGGCTATCTCAAGAGACAGCCAGGGAAGCTGAAGCCTGTACTGCTCGTGCTCGAATGAACCCTTTTCAACATCCTGCCTGTAGGCCTCGGATTCAAGGTTGTAGAGGATGCGGTACCAGGCATCAGAGATGGAGGTTGCCTGAAGGTGCATAGTATCTCCTGTTCTGTTTTCCAGCGGAGGTCTTTGCCTCCCATTTGAAAGCCTTGGGAAAATATATCATCCCTGGGGTGTCGTGCAAGTTCGGTGTTACGAACTCACCATCAGGAGGTCCCATGCTATTGCCATCACTGAAAAAAAGAATATTACAGCGTAATTCCATCTTTCCTTTGAGGTGTACAGGCTGGCCACAAGGTAGCGCAGTGCCTGGTAATCCTTCTCGGTCAGGCGTCTTTTTTCTTGAAGTTTTTCCTGGAGTTCAAGGCTGGTGATGAGCCTTCGTCTCCTGTTGGTGATCAATGCCCTGAACATGAAAAAGAGCATGTTGCCGCAAACGCCCATGTACCATAGCAGTCTAACAAGTCCCGGCTGGTACTGCTTGGCTATGAGAATGAGGCGGAGTGAAATGGCGCCGGTAAGGCCTATGGAAAAGGCAGCCCAGGTTACCCATGCCGGGTATCTGGTAGGAATATGTGAAGGTTCAGACGGGCCGGCTGTCATACTGGATTCGATGCCTGGAATTTGAATATTAAAATATTTTTAAGATGGCTATCTGGAGAGGGAATGAAATATATCAGAGCTTGGAGGACTTTTTCTGGAGTTTAAGCCTGGCGAATCTTGCTGCCCTTGCACTGTCGATCTTGATCCATCTTTTTCCCTGGAGGCACCACCACTGTTTGCCGTCGAACCTTGCCACAAGGGCTCCATGGTACCGCATCATGAGCTTGATTTCTTCCTTGGAATACTTGTGGATATAATCTCCCTGGGTCCGGGCATCCTTGCATCCGGTAAGAAAGAGAAAGCTCGAGAGCATGACCCACAAGGGGACGTATTTAAAAAATTTGACGTAATTCATGCACCTATTTTAATTTTTTTCAGCCAGATGTCAATGCCGGCCAAGGCCAAACCGGTCGGTTCTGGTCAGATGCAGGGAGGGCTGGCAGGGGATAAGCAAAGTTTGGTTTTTTATCATTCCCTGCAAAAAAGCGGAACGATTTCGAATTTTTCCACGTCAACCAGGCCCTTGTCTGTAAGCTTCAGGCTTGGAATCACCGGCAGGGCCAGGAAGCTCAGTGTCATGAAGGGATTACCGGCACCAGTTCCCAGGGAGATCGCCGCCCTTACGGTTTCATCCGCGCCTTTCCTGACCTCTTCCAGGCCCTGATTAGACATAAGGCCTGCAATGGGAAGGGGCAAAATGGCCCTGATGCCCCCGGCGTCTGCCACGCACAGGCCCCCTCCCCTTTCTGCCACTCCCCTGGCTGCATGCATCATGGCTGTATCATCCACTCCTGCAACAATAAGGTTGTGGGAGTCGTGGGCCACCGAGCTTGCTATTGCTCCGCTTTTGAGCCCTAGGCCCCTTACCAGGCCCTTGCCCACGTTGCCGGTGCCGTGATGTCTTTCCAGCACGAAGAGTTTGATGATGTCGTTTTCCGTGTCTGCCTGGACGAGGCCGTCTTTTTGGGCCACTTCCACCTTCAGGTGTTCAGTGACAATCTGGCCTTCCACGGTGCCGATTACCCTGGCGGTCCGTCCCTCTGCCCTGATGGTGAAATCAAGTGCCGAGACGTCCAGGTTGAAATCCCTTGGAGGAGGCACATCTGCGCCCGAAGCTTTGCCCAGGTACCTGCCGTTTTCTGCAACCGTTTGGCCGTGGAAGATGGTGCGGAGCACCCGGAATTTTTCAAGGTCCTCCAGGAGCACAAGATCCGCATGATAGCCTGGAGCTATTGCGCCAAGGTGCCTTAGGCCGAACCTCCTGGCAGGATTCAGGGTCGCCAGGGAGATGGCAAGTACCGGGTCCAGCCCGGCCTGCACCGCGGTCCTGAGGGAGTAGTCCAGGTGGCCAAGATCCATGAGATCATCCGGATGCCGGTCGTCCGAGACGAGGCAGCAGCGGCTGGCCGTCGCAGGTGTCACAGCAGGCAGCAGGTCCACCAGGTTCTTTTCAGCAGTCCCCTGCCTCAGAAAGAGCCACATGCCGCGGGCAAGTTTTTCCATGGCCTCGTTTGCCGTGGTGCATTCGTGGTCTGAGTCTATACCGGCGGAAATGTAGGCGCAAAGTCTGTCACCTGAAAGCCCTGGCGCATGGCCGTCGATTGGAACCTTCCTCTTTCTGGCAGCATGGAGTTTTGCCTCCACCTCTGGATCGGAAAATATCACCCCGGGAAAGTTCATCATCTCGCCCAGGGCTACGATGTGGTCCTTTTCGAGGAGTATTGCTATCTCGGCCTGGCCGAGCTCTGCCCCCGAGGTCTCAAGGTGCGTGGCAGGTACGCAGGAAGGCGCACTGAAGTAGATATCCATTGGAAGGCCTCTGCTGGCCTCGAGCATGTATTCAATCCCCTCCATGCCCAGGCAGTTGGCGATCTCGTGGGGGTCTGCAACCACTGCCGAAGTGCCACGGGGGATCACTGCCCTTGCAAATTCAGCCGGGTTTAGCAGGGTGCTTTCTATGTGGATGTGCCCGTCTATAAAACCCGGGGAGACAAAAAGGCCCTGGCAGTCTATTTCCTCCGTGGCCTCAAAGCCGCTTCCAATGGCAGCGATCAGACCCTGGGAGATGGCAATCTCTGCCTCCTCTATCTTTCCGGTAAGGCAGTTTACGATCCGTCCGTTTTTAATGCACAGGTCCGCCGGTTCCTTCTTCTGTGCAACTGAAGCAAGCTTTCTGTGGATTTCAGGTGTAAGCATTGAGTGCATCTTCTTCAGTATCCCCTTCTTGCAAGGTATTTCCTGGCCCTGCCCATGGCCATAAGCGGAAAATAATGCCTGTAGAGGTTGTAGTTCAGCATGAACCCCCGGGAAAGCTCGGGACCCTGTTCGAGTTCGTCTGCAACCTTCTTCAGATCCGCCCTGTCTCCCCATCCGTAACCGGGAAACCCCGTCCCGGTGTACCATGGCTCGTCCCAGGTGCCATCCTCCCTCTGGGTACTCAGGAGATATTCCAGGCCCCCTGCTATGTTGTCGTCGAATATCCTGCTGCCTACTGCCACCAGGGCCATTATTGCCCAGGCGGTCTGGGAGGCAGTGCTCGGGCCCCTGCCCCTCTTGGAATCGTCCATGTAGGAGGCGCAGCTTTCTCCCCATCCTCCATCAGCGTTCTGGTGGCCTGCCATCCACCTCGCAGCCTTCTGAACGTAGCCAGAGGTCATGTTTTCCCCCACTGCCCTGAGCCCCGGAAGCACCGCGGCGGTGCCGTAGATGTAATTCACCCCCCAGCGCCCGAACCAGCTTCCGTCAGCTTCCTGCTCGGCCCTGACATACCTTACCGCCTTTTTAACCACGGGGTCGTCCATTTTCCTTCCAAGTATTCCCATTGCCTCGAGGACGTGCCCGGTTACGTCTACGCTTGGCGGGTCCAGGGCCTCGCCGAAATCGCAGAAGGGGATCTTGGTGACAAGGAGGCTGTTGTTATCCTTGTCGAAGGCCGCCCATCCCCCGTTTGAAGACTGCATGGCCAGGGTCCAGTCAACCGCAAGGCGGAGCTTTCTCCTGAGCTCCCTGTGTTGCGGGAAGCTGTCCAGGATTTTTGCAAGTACAATCAATGCCACGGCGGTATCGTCCACGTCCGGGTACCACGTGTTTGCCCGCTCAAATGACCAGGCTCCGGGCCTTACATCCTTCACATAGACCTGCCAGTCTCCCGGTGCCTCCACGAATTTACCGAGAACCCAGGCGAGGGCCTTCTTGAAGCTGCCGGATTCGGCAGGGTCCACGCCGCAGTCGAGGAAGGCCAGCATGGTCAGGAAGGTATCCCAGATTATCGACTCGCTTGCATTGATGTAGAGGCCCGTTTCCTTTTTCCTGGACCAGTGCTCATCAAAGGCCCTGAGCCCGCGTTTGAGAACAGGGTGGCACAGGAGGTATCCTTCGTTGTGAAGGGCCATGAGGGAATAGATAAGCGGTGGCTGTATGCCCCCCCAGACCCCGTCTTCGTCCTGGTGTCTTATCACCCAGTCTATACAGAATTTCCTGGCAGTCTGCCGGAAGGGCTGAAACCTTCTTGCCGTGTACCAGTTTAGAAACCTGTCCGCGGCCAGGAAGAAGCTTTCCCAGCAGAGTCCCCGGCCCTTTCTTGGAATGGAGAAGTCGAAATTTTCCCGCCCTTCCGGAAACAGTTCATCAAGCCTCCTGTCTGAGCGAAGGGGACGGACCGGCCTCCTGGAGCACAGAAGCGTCAGGGGCACGATGGTCGCCCTGGCCCAGGAGGAAAACCTGTAGATGTTAAATGGCATCCAGGGAGGCAGGAAGATGATCTCAGGAGGGAGATTGGGCGTGTGTTCCCAGGGCCACTCTCCAAGGAGCGAGAGCCAGTACTTGGTGAAAACCCGGATGTGCTTCAGCCCGCCGTGATGAAGTATCCATTCCCTGGCCCTGGTCATCACGTCGCCTTCCGGGTCGAGGCCTGCGATCTTCAAGGCGGTGTAACATTCAACAGTGGTGTTTATGTCCCCGGTGGGAGCCTTGTAATAGATCTCCCAGGAGCCGTCTTCCCGCTGCTCCGAAAGTATGGCCCGGATGATCTCCGGCTGCTTCGGGTCGTTTTTTATGCCCAGAAAGTGCATGGCCATGACCCACTCGGCCTCCATGCAGCAGTTGGTATCGATATCTCCGATCCAGTAGCCTTCCGGGGCCTGGTGTCTTACAGACCAGTCAACGGCCCTTTTTATGGAGTTGGTGAGCCTTGAAAGGAGCTTGCTTTCGGTATTCATGTTCGATTGTCACGTCTCGTTGCCGTTCAGGCAGGATCTATATCTTTGAGTTTTCACAAGTATAGTCCTTTTATCCTGTGGCACAATCCTGTTCAAACCAGGATTCGGAAAGAACGGGTTTTTTTGTTTATCCGGGTTTCCGTGAAAGGAAAGGCTTGGCTGGAAACAGAACCGGTGCAATAATGGAAGCGTTGGACCGGCGCTGAACAGATGTATCGCTTTTCAGCGAACTGCCCGGGACAGATTCAAATACAGCAATAAAATGAAAAAGAAAAACGATTTAGAGGGTTTTATTCAGCTGGATCTTTTTGCCTCTCCCTTCAGAAAATACAACCGGGCGATAAAGCTGCTCCTTGAACTAAAGTTCCGCCATGCTGAAAGGCTCCTTGAAGAATTCAAAAGGATTGACCAGGGGAAAAGGGACCTGGGGCTTGAATACGACATCATCGCTTTTTTAAGGGAGCACGAATCAATCCTGGCCCATGATGCCGACCCCAGGACCGCCTTCAGGCTGTGGGAGGAAAGATGGGAAGAACTCTACCGTAAAGAATCGGCCCGGACAGGGCTTCTTTCTTCTTTTCGAAGGAGTTATTTCAGGCACGTTTCGTCCTTTCTGGCCCCTGGCACGAACCCGGATCTTACGGAAGAAAAGATCTTTCTGGACGGCACGGCCCTGTTGATAATGATCAGAGGGGAATTTTTGCAGGAAGTTTCTTCCATGGCCTCAAAGGTGGCGGAGGTTTCCAGGGAGCCTGGAAGGATACTCGGTTACAAGGGAGACGCCCTGTATCTCTTGGATGAGGTGGACGCAGCCAGGAGGTCCTATCTCACTGCCCTCCTTCTTGATCCTTTAAGCGTGGATGCGGACAATCTCTGCGACCCGGATACAAGGGAACTCCTCTGCCACCCGGGGACGTATCTCGATGAACTGGACGTCCCGGAAGGGCCCTGGAGTAATGACAGGCATTGGGCAGCGGTTGCAGGGATACTTGCAGGCATCTTTCTGCCGCCTCCGGTATTTGATGCAGTCCAGGTTTCGGAATGGTGGGACGTCCTTTACAATGACCATGCCAGCCAAGGAACTGCATTTGCAGCCGGAATGATCCTGTCAGCGCAGGGAATGAAACCTCTCAGCCTGGTGGATATCGATATTTCTGCCGTCAGGAACCGCATGAGAAAGATCTCTCCGGAACTGTTTGCCGTTTTCATGCGGAATTAGCATTCTATCTAATTAGCACGAGCCAGCATCTGTTTCTATTCAGGCACATAGCCGTAGTTTTCAGGCTGCCCGAGGTTTTTCGGAGACATGAAAGCAGGCCCAAAAGCTTCTATTGGCTTGGCTGTGCCGAAATCCATAAATTCCCCCGCTCCGCTCAGCCCAAGAATCTCTATGGCCTATTTCCAACATCTCGTTCAAAGCCATCCCCTGCCTCGGTGCACCCACGGCTCCTGAGCCTTACCTTTGAACAAAATCTTTAGAGGTACCCTTAAGTAAAGACCTCGGCGTAACAACGGTTAAAGAAAGCCTTTTTGCATAACAAATCCGCTTCGAAGCATTTGGCAGGCAAGGAGGGGCCTGGAAGGGTTTTGGAAACCGTTGGAAGTAGCCCGTTACAGATTCTTGGGCGAAGCGAAGCGGCTGAAACCTCCATTTAGCGAGCGCACGCGAGCGGCTTTGGAGCGTTTCAGCGAAGCAAGCCCTAGAAGCTGTTAGGGCGGATTCCTGTTTCCAGGGCCCTTCCAGGTTCCCCTTGTCCCTCTCTCCGTTGCAGGTACTCTCTTTCAGCCAGAGTTATCCTGCTTTGCCGTCTTTCTTTGAAAGGTGCCCGAATTCCTGTGGAGGAAAATAAGATAAAGCCAGCCAACCTGCTATGCTTTTCCTTGTTTTTAAAGAGCCCTTTCGCCTGATGCAGCATTTTGTGCAAATTCGTGGTAAGAATGCACCTGGAAATTTCTAGGAGGGGAAAATGGACACGATAACCTGCATAAAAACGAGGCAGAGCATCAGGGCATTTCTGAAGGATCCGGTTCCCGAAGATGTCCTGAAAGATGTAATTGAAGCGGCACGCTGGAGCCCGTCCTACAAGAATACCCAGCCATGGGAAGTGATGATTCTTTCAGGCCGGAAGAAGGAGGCCCTCTCAGGCATGCTGGTGAAGCTGCTGGAAGAAGGGGCCGAGCCCACGCCGGATATCCCGGAGCCTCTTTCATGGCCTCCGGTGCAGCAGTCAAGGATAGATCGCCTGGTGGAGATGCGCAAGAAGGCCACGGGCATAGATATCTCGGATCCGGAAATCATAAAAAAGGCCAAGAAGGCCAACTTCAGGTTCTACGGCGCACCCCACGGCATCTTCCTCTACCAGGACAAGGACTTACCCATGTGGTCCTTGTTCGATATTGGACTTTTTGCCCAGAGCCTCATGCTTGCAGCCCACGAAAAGGGCCTTGGCACCGTGCCCCAGGCCTTTGTCACGGATTATGCCAAACAGACAAAGGAATTTCTCGGAATCCCGGACTCCAAGAGACTGGTCCTGGGAATATCCATCGGATACCCTGACAAGGACTCTCCGGCCAACAGGATCCGCACGGACAGGGCGCCGGTGGCAGAGATACTGACCATGGTTTCCTGAGGTTTGGAGGGCCCTTCTGCAGATCAAGCCTGAGGGCCCGCTTACTCTTGTGCTATTGCCTTGACACCTGCCCGCTCAAAGATGAAGGTTCAACGGGCGGGCTGCCTTCCCGGTTCATGAGTATCTTACGGAAACCGGCAAGTTGTTACTGCTGCAATATTTCCGAAGCCGAATGGGTCTTTTGAACACTGTAGGTCCCGGAACATCCCCAGACGTCATCCCATGTTCCTGATATGGTGTCTCCGGAAACAGCGCCTTTGAAGGTGCCTACAGGATGTTCTTCTGCCAGGTCGTCTTCGGTGTAGATGGAGCCGGAGACATTTCCCTCACTGTCCACCGTGCCTCTTACAAAATATCCGTCTGCAAAATTGTCCACGGCTTCTCCGGAAATGCTGTTGTCACAGAGCACAAAGACCACCTGGGCGAAATATCCACATTCTTCCTTATCGGAACTTGTAACCGGGGCCGTTCCCTCATAGGTTCCGGAAGAGGGGCTGGTGCACTGGGAAACGCTGCAGACAAACGGGACCATGTTCATTGTGCCGGGCACTCCGAGAATATTGTAATTTATCGGGATTCCTCCACTGTCGTCCAGTGCCAGGGAGGCGTTCCCCACCACCGTTGACTGGACCTGGGAGGCATCCCATGCACTGCCAAGGGCCGGTCCGGTGAATTCATAGAGATTTGTGGTCGTGGATGTAGGGCTAACGTCTGTTCCAGAGGTCACCCACATGTCCTCTCCGTTCTTGTCGTATAAGTACCATACCAGATAAGCGTTTCTTCCTTCCATGAAAAAGCCGACACCCTGTCCCGGCTTGTTGGGGTCCCAGTACATGGATGCCGCGTCATTGGCGAATGGTTCAAGGTTCAGGGTGCCGCTCAGGCCGTCAAGTGCATAGTTCATGGTTATGCTTGACTTGCTGTTAAAGGTGAGGGTTGCCGTGCCCTTGGGTCCACTTTTGACCTGGTTTACGTCCCATGGAGAACCTAGAGCCGGCCCCGTGTACCGGAAGAGTTGCGTGGAAAAGCTGTTGCTGGAGTTCAAAACCCCTGTAAACACCAGCCACATATTTTTCCCGGATGAGTCATAAAGGTACCATGCGCCGCAAATGGAGCCGTGGTTCTGGATTATGGAAATACCCTGGCCCGCCTTGGAAGGGTCCCACCACAGGCCAGAATAATCAGCCCAGCAAGTTCCGATAGTAAGTGCCATGGAAACGTATAAGGCCAAGGTTATTTTTTTCATTCTTGTTCAACCCCCTTTGAGTAAGTTCAGTCTCTTTCAAAATGAACCGGGAAAGTTTCCCTTTTCAATTTTTCGTCAGTTTGCCGGTTTAACTTCAAAACATGTTTCCATGTGCCGGACTGGTACCTTTTCGGCCACCGGATCCCTGGTTGTGTCGAGAGAAGTTATTGCCAGACGGTTATCGGCTGGAGAAATCCTACGAAATTGGAAGGAGTTTCCATTCCAGAAAACGCCAGAACCCGGGCTCTGGTTCTGCCTCGATTTCCACGACTCCAAGCTGCGGAAAATCTTTTCTTCCCCTGAAGGATTCCTCCCAGATCCCTTTTATCCTGGCAAAATCCTTGGAGGTGGTAAGCACCATTCCGGCCTTTTCCCTGGCTGCCCGCTCAAAGATGCGTGAAAGATCCCGGGATGTTAGGATCTGGTGGTCCGGGTAAAAGTCCGTGCCCCGTACTTCAATACCCTGTTTACTGACCGTTCGGATAAAGGCCTCCGGCTTTGCTATAGCGCAGAAACAGTGAACATGGGATGGGAACGGAGGTTCCAGAGTCCCGCTGCCATCCGCAAGGGTTATGGCCTTGAAAACCGTGCGGCTCAGGAATACCGGAATGCCCGGGGCAATGGATGCTGCCTGCTCACGGATGAGTTCCAGCTCGTTGAAGGGAACCTGTTCGCACTTTGAAAGTATTATGGCCGATGCCCTCTTCAGGGCCGAGAGGGGTTCCCTGAGGTCTCCTCCAGGAAAGACGGTGCCCGTGCCCAGGGGAGAGGCGGCCGGAAGGAGTACAATGTCCAGGTCCCTATGGAGTCTCAGGTGCTGGAAGCCGTCGTCAAGGATTATGGTGCGGCTGTTAAAACGTGAAATGGCCGTCTCCGCCCCCTTGACCCTGTCGCTGCCTGAAATCACCGGTACGCCCGGGAGGGTCCGGGCCATCATGGAGGGTTCATCTCCTGCCAGCAACGCATCAGCAAGGCAGGAGCTTTGGTCCGATACTATCAGGGGTCCCTTTCCGGCCTTTCCACCGTAACCCCTGCTAACTATCGCAGGCCTGAGGCCCCTTTCTTGAAGCCATTTGGCAAGGGCGATGACATGCGGTGTCTTTCCCGTTCCGCCAAGGCAGATATTTCCGATGCTTATCACCGGGCAGCAAACCCGTGACCTCCTGAAGACACCGGCTTCATACGCTTTCTGGCGAAGACGCATGGCAAGGCTGTACAAGGGAGAAAAGGGGCGTCCCAGGGAAAAAAGCAGGGGAAGCATTCTGGAAGAAGGTCTTTTCATGGGCGGTATTACCTGAAGGTCTCGATGTACGGCCGGATCATGTCCAGATACCTTTTCACTGCACCTTGGTTTTTTTTCAGGATGGAAGAAGCTGCATTGCAGGCCATTTTCCTGCGGCCCTCATCTTCCAGAAGGGCACCCAGTGTTTTCAGGATTTCACGGCTGTTTTTCACCATGAAGCCTGCCCCGGCTTCCTGGAACATCCTGGCCGTCTGCCTGAAGCTTTCCATGTAGGGGCCAAAGAGTACCGGAACGCCAAGGGCAGCGGGCTCCAGGATGTTATGGCCGCCCACCGGGACGAGGCTGCCGCCAACGAAGGCGACCCTGGAAAGGCTGTAGAAACGTTCCAGTTCACCCAGGCTGTCTAGTAAAAATACCTTGTGGCCCTTGCCGGTTCCGGGACGGTAATCAGACCTTGTTTCACATCCGAGTCCATGGGCCCGGATGATTTTTTTCACTTCCCCGCTCCTTGAGATGTCGCGGGGAGCGATTATCAGCCTGGCAAGGGGGATGGTACCCAGGAGGGCGGAGAAGGCCTCGACAATTATCTTTTCTTCCCCTGGATGGGTGCTGCCCGCAGCAATTATTACGGCTCCTGGTTCAAAGCCCGTTGCCCGGAAGAGCCGTTTTTTCTCATCTTCGGTAATCCTTGAAGGCACGTAATCGAATTTCAGGTTTCCGCAGTCCCGGACCCGGGAGGAGGGGACTGCCAGGCGGAGCAGACGGGCCATATCATCTCCTGACTGCATGCCTATGAACTCAAAGGGAGAATAGATCAGGCCGGCTGCACCCGGAAGCCTTCCAAGACGCCTTGCAGAAGCCTCCGATATGCTGCCGTTAACGAGAAACGAGTACGTGCCCTGTCTCTTCAGAAACCACAGGAGATTTGGCCAGATATCGGTTTCCACCAGCAGAAAACATGCAGGTCTTAGGACCCTTACCGTGCGGGCCACCACGGGGAGGAAATCAAAGGGAAGGGCTGTGACGAACCCTTCATCTGCAAGGCCGCTCCTGGAGATGGCTGAAAGCCCCGTGGCAGTGGAGGCTGAAAGGACCAGCTTCAGCCCGGGGAAACTGCCCCTGATGGCCTTAATGAGTGGCCTTGCCGCATTGAATTCCCCAAGAGACATGGTGTGTATCCAGACAGGCCTGGCCCTGGAATCCAGGGATGCCGGCGGACTGACCCACCCCATCCTTTTCAGGAACTGGTGCCTGTATTTTCCCCTGGAGATACAGACAGCCGCCAGTGCCGGAAGGACCAGGGGCATGGTTGAAAACTGGGCCAGATTGTAAAGGGCCAGGAGGGCCTTTTCTTTTTTATCCGTTTTCACCGTAACTTTCGGGCCTCAAGCCTCTGATCCGGGCAGGGAGCCCATTGCCGGATCAAATTGTTTTTACTTCCAGGCTGAATTGAGATAAACTTTTAATGGAATCTCCATTTGTTGCGCAATTTTTCATGACGTCTGGAAGTTGTTTTACAGGACCTGGCCGTGAATATCAATTTTTGGAAAAATTTCAAAGCAGGGGCCAAGAAATGGTTTCACATGAGACGACTCCTGCTGCTTGCCATCCCCACGGGTATCATTGCAGGGCTCGGCTCGGTGTTTTTCTACTCCGCCCTGGATATATCCCACCATTTTTTCCTTGACTACATGGCTGGCTACAGGCCCGAGGGACCGGGTGGAGAATCTTCGCTCCTTTCTCCCACCACCAGGCCGTTCATCAGGTGGATGCTGCTCGTCGTTCCCACCCTGGGAGGGCTCCTTTCAGGCTGGCTCATTTACACATTTGCTCCAGAGGCGGAAGGGCACGGAACGGATGCCGCCCTTGAGGCCTATCACTTCAAGGATGCCAGGATAAGGGCCCGGGTGCCCCTGATAAAGACCATAGCATCTGCAATCACCATAGGCTCAGGCGGTTCAGGAGGTAGAGAGGGGCCCATAGCCCAGATCGGTGCAGGCTTCGGGGCGATAATTGCCGAAAAGCTCCATCTGCGAACGGAAGAGCGGCGTATACTGATGATGGCTGGTATGAGCGCAGGAATAGGTTCCATCTTCCATGCCCCGCTTGCTGGGGCGATCTTTGCCGCAGAAATCCTTTACCGGGACATCGATATGGAATACGAGCTCCTGGTGCCTTCTGCCATAACCTCGGTGGTGGCGTACTGCGTTTTTTCCCTGTTTTTCGGTTTCGGCTCCCTTTTCATCACACCCCGGTACGTATTTCACCATTCATCCGAGATCCTGCCCTACACCGTCCTGGCCGTCGTGGTGGCTTATGTTTCGCGGTTCTATGCCAGGGCCTTTTATTTCGTGAGGGACCTTTTTGTGAAGATTCCCTGCATTCCGCACCTGAAACCTGCGATTGGAGGGTTCCTGACCGGTGTTATAGGATATTATCTCCCGGAGGCCATTTATACCGGCTACGGTGTGCTCCAGAATGCCTTTGACGGCAAGCTCGCCATTGCCACCCTTCTTATGGTGGCCTTCGGAAAGATATTTACCACTGCCTTCAGCATTGCTTCCGGTGGAAGTGGCGGTGTGTTCGGGCCGTCAGTGGTGATAGGAGGCACCCTTGGCGGAGCAGTGGGGCTTTTGCTTCAGCAGGCCTGGCCCGGCCTTGTGCCAAACCCCGAGGCCTACGTCATAGTGGGCATGGCGGGTTTTTTTGCCTCTGCTGCAAGTACTCCCTTTTCAACGGTTATAATGGTTAGCGAGATGACCGGGAACTACGAACTACTCCTGCCAGCCGTCTGGGTTTCAACCCTTGCATTCCTCCTAAGGGGCAAAAAGGGCATCTATGAAAAGCAGCTTACCACACGGTTCGATACGCCTATTCACCATGCCGACATACTCCTGGGGCTCCTGGCAAGGCTTACCGTCCACGAGGTGCTCCAGAGGACCAGGCAGGAGCAGCCTGAGCCTGTCCGCATGGACATGAAGCTAAAAGAACTGGTAGCCTTCATGTCAAAGTACCCCTATTCCACCTTCGTAGTGGTGGACGATAACGGCAGCTACATGGGCGTGGTTAATGCCCAGAGGGTCCGGCACATCGTGACCTTCAAGGGCGTGGACGCAGACATCAGGGTGAAAGACCTCCTGGAGTCGAGGCCCACGATCTACTCCTGGGATTCCCTTGCCACCGCGCTCAAGAAGATGGCAGAGGAAAAGATTGACGAGCTGGTGGTCCTTACGGACAGATCTGAGAGAAGGATTCCCGGGGGGCTGATACAGAGGGGGGATATACTAAGGGCATATGACGAGGCCATTTACCGGGAAGGCGGGGGCTAAGGCGGGATGTTTTAGTGAAGAATCCGATCCTTGCGACACTTCAGATACTATTTGCACCCATCCCGTCCGGGTTGGTTTTTACGGGATAAGCCCTTGAAACCCGTGAGACTTCAGAAGTTCCTCTCAGGTGCCGGAGTCTGTTCCAGGAGACAGGCGGAAAAGCTGATCCTGGAAGGCCGGGTGAAGGTGGACGGCCAGACGGTCAGGACACTTGGCACAAGGGTTGACCCGGATTCCCAGAAGGTGAGCCTTGATGGAAAGGAGATCGTGCCCCGGCTGCGTCATGCCTACATCCTGATGAACAAGCCCCGGGGCATACTTACCACGCTTTCCGATCCATTCGGCAGGCCAACGATAGTCGATCTTCTGAAGGGTGTTCCAGAGCGTGTCTATCCGGTGGGCAGGCTGGACATGGACAGCGAAGGGCTGCTTTTGCTCACAGATGACGGGGCGCTGGCTTACCGGCTTCTCCACCCTTCGTTCAAGGTCCCCAAAAAGTATATCGTAACGGTCCAGGGCCTTCCCTCCAGGAAAGACCTGGATGTACTAAGGGCGGGGGTGGAGATAGAAGGGGGAATACGGACCAGGCCTTGCAGGATCAGGCTGCTTGGCAGGAAGAAACGCCAGGCCGTCTTGGAGGTGGTGCTGACCGAGGGCAGAAAACGCCAGATCCGCCTGATGTTCAGGGCCGTGGGCCATCCTGTCCTCAGGCTGAAAAGGATCGAAATGGGGCCCCTGAAACTCGGAAATCTTGAAAAAGGAAAAACCAGGCCCCTTGAAGATGCGGAGATTAGAAGGCTCAGGAAGGCTGCAGGGCTTTCATGAGCAGTGCCTGCCGTCTGGGGCTCAGGAGACGATCCGGTAATCCTTCATCTTGTAGAGTAGTGCGGGCAGGCTTATCTCAAGGAGCTGGGAGGCCTGGGTCTTGTTGCCCTTGGTCTTGGCGAGGGCCAGGTTTATAAGTTTTTCTTCCAGCATCTTGGTGTTCTTCTTGATGGAAAGGCCGTCGTGCCAGGGTACCACCGCATCCGATCCCGAGTCCTGGGACGAGTCCATGGCCTGGATGTTTGACGGCAGGTCCTCGTACTGGATTGTATCGTGTTCCGTCAGGACAAGCGCCCTTTCTATGACATTTTCAAGCTCCCTTACGTTTCCAGGCCACTTGTAGTTCATCAGGACCTGCATGGCTTCAGGGCTGACACCTGTGACCTTTCTCGGCTCTATGACCTTGTTGTATTTTTCAATGAAGTGGGAAACAAGGAGCCTGATGTCCTGCTTCCTTTCCCGGAGGGGAGGGATGACAATGGTAAGTACGTTGATGCGATAAAACAGGTCTTCGCGGAATTTGGCCTTTCTTACCAGGTCGCCCAGGTCTCTGGCCGTTGCCGCCACGATCCTCACATCCACCTTGATGGTCCTGTTGTCTCCAACAGGCCGTATCTCCTGTTCCTGGAGCACCCGAAGGAGTTTTACCTGGAGAGAAAGGGGAAGCTCGCCGATTTCGTCCAGGAAGAGCGTTCCGCCGTCCGCCTCCTCGAAAAGCCCCTTCTTGGACCTGACGGCATCTGTAAAAGCGCCCTTTACGTGGCCAAAGAGCTCGCTTTCCAGAAGGTTGTCCGGGATGCCCCCGCAGTTTACGGCAACAAAGGGGGCGAACTTGCGGATGCTGTTGAAGTGAAGGGCCCTGGCCACCAGTTCCTTGCCCGTTCCGCTTTCCCCGGTAACCAGGACTGTTGTCTTGTAATCCTTGACCTTTTCGATCACCTCGAAGATGCGTTCCATCTCCGGGCTGCGGGCCACTATGTTTGAAAAGGAATAGCGCTCTTCTACCTGCTTTTTAAGCTTTACGTTTTCCTTGTAGAGCTTTTCCCGTTCTTCCGCCTTTTTGAATGCATACTGGAGCTGTGAGAACGAGATGGGCTTGGCAAGGTAGTCCACGGCCCCGAGCTTCGTAACCTCGATGGCCATGTCCACCTCCGCCTTGCCGGACATGACGATGATATTGGATGTGATCCCTGCGGCCTTGGCCCTGCGGATGAATTCCACCGCAGTGTTCCTGGACCTTTCCTCCCCTTCTTCCGGAGGGCCGAGAAAATAATCGCAGACTATGTGGTCAAAATTGTTCCTGGAGGCCAGCGCCAGGGCTTCTTCTATGTTCTGGGCCTGGCTTGCCTCGTAGGAATCCATCCGGTTTACAAAACCTGCAATCAGGCCCCTTATTTCGTATTCGTCGTCAACGATGAGAACTTTTTTTACGGACATGGGTATAATTTCATCCGATCAGGGTAAGTCAGCATTTCTTATTACTTATCGGCAGTCAGGCGCCACTGGAAAAACCGCCCAGATAGAGCGCCAGTATCCTGTCTCCAAAAAGTATCTGGACCTGAGCTGCAAGGGCCAGAAACGGTCCGAAGGGGATCTGGTAGTGGCGTCCTTTTCCGCTGAATATGATGAAGATTATGCCAACAACCGCGCCCACTGCCGAACTCATAAAGATTATGAAAGGAATGGCCTGCCAGCCAAGGAAGGCCCCTATCATGGCCAGAAGTTTTATATCTCCCCCGCCCATGCCCACTTTCTTCGTGACAAGATAGTAGCCCCATGTAACCAGGTAGAGTATGCCTCCCCCTGCAAGTATGCCGAGGAGGGAATCAATCCAGTCGATGCCAGGGAGCAAAAAGGATGCAAGGACGCCTGCAAGTATGCCGGGCAGCGAGATGATGTCAGGGATTATCCTGTGGGCAAGATCAATGAAAGAGACCACGATCAGGCAGCAGGACAGGCCGAACATGATTGCGAATTGGACAGACAGATGAAACTTAAAGAAGAGCAGGACTGCAATTGCCGCAGTGAGCAGTTCAACAAGGGGGTACTGAATGGAGATCTTCGTACCGCAACCGGAGCAGCGGCCCCGCAGGACCAGATAGCTTACCAAGGGGAGGTTTTCGTACCAGCGCAGCCTGTGGCCGCACTTCGGACATGCGGATGGAGGGCTTATGACAGAGCGGTTTTCCGGCAGCCTGAATATGCACACATTCAGGAAGCTGCCTATGCACAGACCCATGAGAAAAACAATGCCTGCTGTTACATGGTCGGGAGGCATGATGATTTGCAGATCGGTCCAGCTCATGTGCATTATCGGGGCAAGAGGGCCGCTTTTTAAGGCCCTGAACTTTCAGGAATGGCCTGGAGTTTCAGTATGCCCTTTTGAACCATGTCCAGGTAATTGCTCCTGATTTTTTCCAGCTGGGGCATCATCTTGAGGAACTCGGCATAAATGGCATAGTAGTCCGATTGCTCCGGGGCAAAACGGACCTGCACGAACTGCATTCCCACCCCCTCGTTCTCCCTTCCGGAATGATGGATATAACCTTTCAGCGCTATTGCTCCGATAACCGGCAATTCCAGCAGAAGGTCTGCAAGGAAGCCTTCTGAAATGGGTTCTGTGGTCTGAACGAAACATCCGTCCAGGGAGATGTTCTTGGTATATCCCCACAGATCGTGTTCGGGGAAAAAGACCTTGAGTTGCACGGGATAACGCTGGGATTTTCGTCTTTCCATAAATGGTCTCCAGTTTTGCTTGTAAAGACTGGCCTGCTGTATGCCAGAGGCCTTTTAATCCTAATCGTCCAAAACAATGATTTACGTGACTATGGGCTTGATGGCTCCGGCCGGACCGTGGCCATATTTTTCTGCATGCCATGCTGCAGGGCTGCTGTTTCTGGACAGGTCATCCTCGAGTGGCCTCAGGAGCGGCAGGGCCCTTTTCTGGCAGATGGTACACCTCGTACCCCCGGAAAGTTTGCCGCAGGGTTCTCCATCTACCTGAAGGTATGCGTCCTGAAAGATTTGGAAGCGGAAAGAATTGTTCGAATCAACGGCCCCCGGCCCCTTTGGCCAGGAAAGCCTTGAAAAAAGGATGCCCGCCAGATAGGAAAGGCAGCTTCTGAACAAGAAGGCATCCAGTACCCCGTCTGAACAGTCCACATCCCTGGCCTGCATGGCTCCGCCTGCGTAGGAGGAGATATTCAGGAAAAGAAGCTGGACGGCCTTTTCCCGCCTGTAAGGAGGCTTGGAACCGGAACTTTCCGGTTGGAAGCAGAACCTGTTCCTGCCGGCAATTCCGGTAAACAACATCCTGAGGCCCGGAATGATATAAAAGAACCTCCTTGCCCTGGCTGGGACCGGGAGGTTTTTCAACCTCTTTTCCATCCGGGCAAAGTCCCGGCAGACCCCTCCGTCGCATCCGATGCCTGCATATGCACAAAACGTCCAGCTTTTCGACCCGGTGCCAGAAGTCACAGACAGTTCCCAGACGTCAAGGAATGACGCCTTGGCCATTTTTATGGCGTGGTACAGGCCGTGGAGCCCCATTTTCTCCCAGCTGAAGTACCAGCCCGTGGCCCTTGCCAGGTCATTGCCTGTTCCCAGCGGGATTAACGCAATGGCGGGAGCAGGGTCCATCTGGCTCAGGCAGGAAATGACCCGGTTTATGGTGCCGTCCCCGCCACAAATTACCACGAGGTCCTTGCCGGTTGCGCAGGAGAAAACCTGTGTTTCAAGCCTGGCAGGATCCGTAAATATGACCTGTCTTGAAACCGCCCCTGGGAGCTGGAAGCGTTCTATCTCCTGGGCGAGTTTTTCCCCGGCACCGGCACCGGATTTCGGGTTTATAAAAAAAAGGCATTCCATTAAACTTGATACCATAAGATATGCTAACTAATTTATAAAGCGAGAAATTTCAGGTTTTCCAGGTTTTGGCTGCAAAACCTGGAACTCCGGCAACAGCAGGAAGCAGAGATGGATAAAAAGGATTTCAGAATACTCGTGGTGGATGACGAAAAGTCCCTGGTAATGCTCCTTTCCAGGATCCTTAAAAAGGAGGGCTACCAGGTCCAGGGTGTATACAATGGAGAAGAAGCCCTGGCTGTCATCCCGAAGCTTGAGCCCAATCTGGTGATAACGGATCTCAAGATGCCTGGAATCTCAGGAATCGACCTTATGGAGAAGGCAAAGGTGGAGCACCCTGAAATAGATTTTATAATGCTTACTGCTTATGCCTCGGTGGAAAATGCAGTCGCTGCCATGAAGTGCGGTGCCCTGGATTATCTCACAAAGCCCCTGAGCAACCCGGATGAACTCAGGATAGCCGTGGAGAAGGTGGTGGAGCGCCAGGCCCTCATCAAGACCAATGAGGGATGGGGTCAGCAACTTGATGGAGGCCTTCCTCCCAACAACGTCATATTTGCCGGCATGGAAGGCATATGGAACCAGATCCAGAGGGTGGCAGATACCGAGGCCACTGTACTGCTTCACGGGGAAAGCGGTACTGGCAAAAGCCTTATCGCCAAGGTGATTCACAAGCTCAGCGGCAAGAAGGGGGCCTTCGTTGAGCTCAATTGTGCCGCCATGCCTGAAACCCTGATAGAATCCGAGCTGTTCGGACACGAAAAGGGTGCCTTTACCGGTGCAGTCAAGACCAAGAGGGGAAAGTTCGAAATGGCCCAGGATGGCACGATCTTTCTGGACGAGATAGGGGAAATGCCGCTTTCATCCCAGGCCAAGCTGCTTAGGATCCTTCAGGAAAGGGCTTTTGAGCGGGTAGGTGGTACCGTGACCCTGACAACCAACGCCAGGATTGTGGCAGCCACCAATCGGGACCTCAGGACGAAGATCAGGGAAAAGAGTTTCAGGGAAGACCTTTACTACAGGCTTAATGTCTTTCCTATAGAGCTTATGCCTCTCAGGCGCAGGGCGGAGGCCATCGAGGTCATAAGCAACTACCTGCTGCAGGATATCTCGGCCAGGGTGGGGAAAAAGGTAACCTCATTCCAGGACGTGGCCATGGAAAGGATCAAAAGATATCGATGGCCCGGGAACATAAGGGAACTTTTCAATGCCATCGAGCGTGCGGTCATCCTGGCGGATGATGAACAGACAGAACTTTCCCTGGGGGATTTGGCGTTCCTGGACATGGAGCCCGGCGGAGAGGAAAGCGTCCCGAAAAACGAACAGGAAAAGACGAGGGAGCTTAAAAAACTGGAGGAAATCGAACGTGAGGCCATAGAGAAGACTCTGGAGCAGACCAGGGGGCATAGAAAGAAAGCTGCTGATATCCTTGGGATTTCT
>CAYZJS010000066.1:0-8291 GCA_964478865.1 uncultured Thermodesulfatator sp. | reverse complement strand
AAAATGTAACTCCTCACAGGGTTCTTTGGGGTATTATCGCACAACTGTCTGAAATGTAACTGCTTACAGGGTGCTACAGATACAAGGCGAAGGGTATGCAGGCGTACTCCCTGTACTTCAAGTGCCCGATAACGCAGTAGATGTAGTGCCCTGTGAGCAGTTACGACAAAATCTTTTCAGAGATACCTGTAGTGCCTTCCGGTTAATACCTCGGCGTAACAACGGTTCAGGAAATCCTTTCTGCACAATAAACTTGCTTCCAGCCTTTTTTGGCAATGGGGGCCTGGAAGGGTTTTGGAAACCGTTGGAAGTAGCCCGTTACAGATTCTTAGGCGAAGCGGAGCGCCTGAAACCTCCATTTAGCGAGCGCAAGCGAGCGGCTTTGGAGCGTTTCAGCGGAGCAAGCCTTTAGAAGCTGTTAGGGCGGATTCCTGTTTCCAGGGCCCTTTCAGCCCTCCATTGCCCCCCTCCCCCCTATTGCCCTTCTCCTTCTGAAGGATGCAGGTCAGCCTTGAGGGGATGGTCTGTTGACACCTCTTACTGCTTTAAGTATCCTTCAAAGGTTTACCCGGGTGGATCATCTCGTTTACCGGCAGCCGTGACAACCGGGCATGCCGGCCTTCCGGGTACATACAGGGTTTCCGAAAACAGGTAACAGGGATTCATGTTTGACAACTTAAATGAACGGCTCAACAGGGTCTTTAAAAAGCTCAAGGGGCGCGGCCGCCTTTCTGAAGAAGACATCCAGGAAGGATTGAGGGAGGTCCGCCTTGCACTCCTGGAAGCCGATGTAAACTACAAGGTCGTAAAGGACTTCATAAAAAAGGTCAGGGAACGTGCCATCGGCCAGGAGGTCATGGATAGTCTTACCCCTGGCCAGCAGGTGGTCAAGATCGTTCACGAGGAGCTGATCGATCTTCTTGGAAGTGACAACGAGGCATTGAACCTGGCAGGCAGGCAGCCTGCGGTAATACTGCTGGTTGGCCTTCAGGGAAGCGGTAAAACCACGACTGCGGCAAAGATTGCCCGCTGGCTCAGGAAAAAGGGAAGAAAGCCCTATCTGGTTCCTGTGGATGTCTACAGGCCAGCGGCCATAAAACAGCTCCAGACCCTTGGAAAACAGCTTAATATCCCGGTATTTCCCACGGACAAGGATGTTCCCCCGCCTGAAATCGCCAGGCAGGCCGTTGCCAGGGCTGCCATGGACGGCCATGATACTGTCATACTTGATACTGCAGGCCGCCTTCACGTGGATGAAGCCCTCATGAAGGAACTCCAGGACATAAAAGGGGTGGTGGAACCACAGGAGATCCTGCTGGTGGCAGATGCCATGACAGGCCAGGATGCAGTCAATATAGCCAAAAGTTTTGATAAGGACCTTTCCATAACCGGTGTGGTTCTCACCAAGATGGAGGGCGATGCCAGGGGCGGGGCTGCGCTTTCCATTCAATCGGTAACCGGCAAGCCCATCAAGTTCGTGGGTGTTGGCGAAAAGCTGAATGCCCTTGAGGCATTTCATCCCAAGAGGATTGCAGACAGGATCCTCGGTATGGGAGACATGCTTACCCTAATCGAGAAGGCACAGGACACCTTTGACCAGGAAAAGGCCCTGGAGCTCCAGGAAAAACTCAAGAAAAACACCTTTACCCTGGAGGATTTCAGGGACCAGCTCAGGCAGGTGAGAAAGCTTGGAAGCCTTGAACAGATCATTTCCATGATTCCAGGCCTCAACAAGATGAAGCAGTTCAAGAAGGGCATGATGCCTGACGAAAGGGAGCTGGTCAAGATCGAGGCCATTATAAATTCCATGACTCCCCAGGAAAGGAAGAAATATACCATTATAAATGCCAGCAGGCGGCGGCGAATTGCCAAGGGAAGCGGTACCACTGTCCAGGACGTGAACCAGCTCCTGAAGAATTATGCCGAGATGAACAAGATGCTCAAGAAGCTCGGCAAGTCGAATTTCAAAAAATTACCAAGGGGGCTATTGCCTTTTTGAGCTAAACCGGTAACACTTAAACAAGGAAAAAATAAAAAATAACCCTGCCCGGTCCAGGTTATAGGGTATAATTTACACGGAGGAATAGATGGCAATAAGGTTACGTTTGACAAGAGGCGGTAGAAAGAAAAGACCATTTTACAGGATTGTTGCAGCCAACTCAGAGGCAAGAAGAGACGGTAGGTTTCTCGAGATTCTCGGCACATATGATCCCCTGAAGGATCCGGCCGAGATAAAGCTCGATGCCGAGAAGGTCAGGAAATGGCTCGAAAGGGGAGCCAAACCATCGGATACCGTGAGATCTCTCATTGCAAAGGCAGGTGTCAGTTCATAGTTTCCAGTGATCCATCTGCCTGGTGACCCTTAAGTGCTGTAAAGGTGGAGGTAAGAGATGAAGGAACTGGTGGAACACATTGCTAAGGCGCTTGTGGATTTTCCGGATCAGGTCGAGGTCAACGAAGTGGAAGGCCAGCAGACCTCGGTTATAGAACTTAAGGTAGCCAAGGAGGATTTGGGAAAGATCATTGGGAAACAGGGCAGGACCGCCCGGGCCATGAGAACAATACTCAGTGCGGCATCTACGAAGCTGAGAAAGAGGTCTGTACTGGAAATACTGGAATAAAAAGGCCCCTTCAGAAATTTCAGGGATAATCGAGCCTGTTTCTTTTACCTGCGGGTAAAAAGCAGGCTTTTTGTTTTTCTTATGGCGGATTCCAAGGTACGGGAAGACAGGTTCATAAAGGTGGGAAAGGTGCTTAGGCCCGTGGGGCTAAAGGGACGAGTGCTGCTTCATGCATTTTCCAGCCTGGAAAATATCCTGGTGCCAGGCTCCTTTTTCCTGAAGAGCCCGTCGGGCAGGTACGAGGAGTTTTTTGTCCTCTCCCACCGCTTAAAGAACCCCAGGGAGCTGGTGGCCCGGGTAAAATGGGTGGATAGCAGGGAAAAGGCTGAAAAGATTTCCGGCATGGAGATCTATCAGCGGGTTTCAAGGCTCCCCCAGGCGGAAGAAGATGAATTTTACTGGTTCCAGCTCAAGGGGTTAAGGGTTCAGGATGGCAAGGGCCAGCTGCTTGGCACTATACATTCCGTCCTTGAGACAGGGGCCAGCGATGTCCTGGTTGTTAGGGATGAAAACCGCGAGATCCTTATTCCAATGGTGGAAGGCGTGATAAAAAAGGTGGACCTGGAAAGAGGGGCCTGTCTGGTAGAGCTTCCCCCTGGTCTGGTTGATGCAACTGTCACGCTGTTTAAACCGGAAAAACAAGAGGGCGGCTCCAGGCCCCCATCCAATAAAACTGAAAGATCCTAATGATATTTGACATAATAACCATTTTCCCCGAGTATTTTGCCTCCCCGCTCAAGGAGGGCGTACTCGGAAAGGCCATAGATGCCGGCCTGGTAAGGATCAGGCCTGTAAACCTCAGGGATTTTACCGTTGATCGCCACAAGACCACGGATGACAGGCCCTATGGCGGGGGAGCTGGAATGGTCATGACGCCAGGGCCCCTGGTAAAGGCAGTGACAAGCCTCAAGGAAGACAATCAAGAGGCAAGGGTGGTCCTGTTAAGCCCCAGGGGCAGGGTGTTTACCCATGAACTTGCCCTCGAATTTTCAAGGCAGGAACACCTTGTCCTGATCTGCGGCCGCTACGAGGGCGTGGACGAGCGGGTTATCGAAAAGGTGGTGGACCAGGAGCTTTCCATAGGAGATTATGTGCTCTCGGGCGGGGAACCTGCGGCCCTCGTGGTGATAGATGCGGTAAGCCGCCTGCTGCCAGGGGTGCTCGGGTGCAAGGATTCGGCAAATTCGGACTCCTTTTCCCACGGACTCCTGGAGCACCCCCATTATACCAGGCCCCGGGAGTTCATGGGGCTTAGCGTACCTGAAGTCCTCCTGTCTGGAGATCACAGGAGGATCGCAAAATGGAGAAGGCACCAGTCACTAAGGCTTACCTTGGAGCGAAGGCCGGATCTTCTGGAAGGACTGGAGCTTGATGAAGAAGACATGCGTATCCTTGGGGAGATCAGGAGCAAAGGCAGGGGCAGGGATTCCGGCGAGTAATCCGGCAATGAAATGATGAAGGTCTTTATAGGTCTTGTCCATTTTCCGGTCCTGAACCGCAGGGGCGAAAGGATATGTTCCGCCATAACCAATCTCGATATTCATGATATTGCCAGGGCGGCTACAACCTACGGGGTCCAGGGTTTTTTCATTATTACTCCGTCCCGTGGCCAGCAGGACCTTGCCAGAAGGGTGAGCGCACACTGGATAGATGGCGTGGGCGGACAGTTCAACCCGGACAGGAAGAAGGCCTTTGATATCGTGAGAGTCGTAGCAGATGTCAATCAGGCGGTAAAAGAGGTGGAATCTGATACGGGAACAAGGCCAGCCCTTCTTGCCACTTCGGCCAGGGAGCTGCCAGGGTGCGTTTCCTGGGAAAATTTTGAAAAAAGAGTGTACAAAAACGAGTTTAAATGTATATTACTGCTCTTTGGAACGGCTTCTGGACTCCATCAGGAGTGCATAGACCAGTGCGATGGTGTAATCTGCCCCATATGTGCAGGCACTGATTACAACCACCTTTCTGTAAGGAGCGCAGTCGCCATAGTACTGGATAGAATATCACGGTTCAGGAGGCAATAAGATGGATGTGATAAGAAAACTGGCCTTTGAGGAATTGAGAACGGATATCCCCCCGTTCAGGCCTGGAGATACAGTCAAGGTCCACGTCAAGATCAGGGAATCGGCAGAAAAGGAAAGGATCCAGGTCTTTGAAGGCGTGGTCATCAGCCGCAGGGGCGAGGGAATCTCCGAGACCTTTACCGTCAGGAAGATTTCCTACGGGGTGGGAGTAGAGCGCATCTTTCCTGTGAATTCACCCAGGATCGACAGGATAGAAATCGTCCAGACCGGAAGGCACAACAGGTCCAAGCTCTATTACCTGAGGGGCCTTAGAGGCAAGGCCATGAGGCACAAGATCAGGAATAAGAGGGCACTGTATTAATGCTGTCTGCTGCAATGGCAGTATCTGCTCACAGGGTACAGCAACTACTGCGTTGTCAGGCACTCGACGTGCGGGGAGGTACGCCTTCGTGCCCCCCGCCTTGTATCTGTAGCACCCCGTAAGCAGATACATCTAAGACAGTTGTGCCATAATACCCGCAAAGAACCCTGTGAGAGTTGCACATGGGACTTGACCTTCCAGGAACACGTTTTCGTGCCCCCTGAATAATTGGGTGCCAGTGCCGTGTCCCTGCTTTTTTCCGACACCGAATTCAAGGTCGACATGTGGCTGCATGAATGCCTCATGGCCGACCAGGGGCTTTTGCCTGTTGCAGGGGTGGACGAGGTTGGCAGGGGGTGTCTTGCAGGCCCGGTGGTGGCGGCAGCCGTTATACTGCCATGCAACCTCCAGGGCGAAGGTATTACAGATTCAAAGGCCCTTTCTCCTGCCGAGAGGGAAAGGCTGGACGGGCTCATCCGTAAAAAGGCCCTGGCAGTCTCGGTTGCACAGGTGGATGCCCCGGAAATAGATTCCATCAATATCCTCAGGGCAAGTCTCAGGGCCATGAAGCTTGCCGTGGACGGCCTAGACCCAAGGCCCAGGTCCATCCTGGTTGACGGCAACCAGCCCATTCCACATTCCATACCTCAAAAAACCGTGGTCCACGGTGACTCCGTATCCTGTTCCATTGCTGCGGCCTCCATCGTGGCCAAGGTCTTCAGGGACAGGCTCATGGAAAGGTTTTCAGAAGAGTTTCCCCAGTATAACTTCAGGAGACACAAGGGCTATGCCACAAAGGAGCACAGGCAGGCCATCAGGGTTCACGGCCCCTGCCCGATCCACAGGAGATCCTTCAGGGGGGTATTGTAACCCTTGGGAATGGGACAGATCCACATGACCAGGGAACTCGGCCTGCTGGCAGAAGACCTTGCTGAAGGATATTTTCTGGAGCGGGGCTACAGGCTGGTTGATAGAAATTTCAGGTCTGGCCCCGGGGAGATAGATCTAATCCTTGAAAAGGACGGCTACCTGGTATTCGTGGAGGTCAAGGCCAGAAGGAGCCGGAAATTCGGCCTTCCCCAGGAGGCCGTAACCAATGCAAAGCAGCAGACCATAAGAAGGGTGGCAGAAGCCTATCTGCTAAAGAACAAAAAGACAGGCATGCCCGTAAGGTTCGATGTGCTGGCAATCCGTTTCAGGGGCCAGGGCCAGCCCCCCATTTTCGAACACATTCCCTTTGCCTTTTGACAGATCCCGTAATGCAATATACAGATCTCCTGCCTCATCTGCCCCCTGATCTCAGGTCCAGGGTCAGGTGTTACAGTTTCAGCCGTTGGGGTGGTGTAAGCACCGGGCCCTTTGCCCAGCTTAATGTGGGTGAATCCGTGGGAGATGAGGTGGAAAATGTCAGGGCCAACCTGGAGCTGGTAAGAAATGCCGTACAGGCCAGCAAGATAGCAAGTGTCAGGCAGGTTCACGGGACGAGGTTTTTACACATAGGCAGTTTGCCTGAAATGACCCGCCTTTCTCCTGCCAGTCAGGAAGCAGACGGGATTTTTTGTTCCTGTCCAGGGCTTGGCATAATGGTAAAGCATGCAGACTGCCAGGCTGTTGCGATGTTTGATCCGGTCAGAAATGTAATAGCAAACATACACTGCGGCTGGAGGGGAGGTGTGCAGGATATCCTCGGTAAGGCGGTAGCTGAGCTTTCAAGGATTTACGGAACAAGGCCGCAGGACATCTGGGCTGGTATCAGTCCGTCCCTTGGGCCTTGCTGCGCCGAGTTCAGGAGCTGGAAAGAGGATTTGCCCGTCTGGATGCATGCCTTTCAGGTAAAGCCGGATTATTTTGACTTCCGGGCCGTCTCTGTGCAGCAGCTCATGGACGCCGGGGTACCTGAAGGCCAGATATCCTGTTCAGGGACATGCACTGTCTGCAACAGGGACTGCTTCTCCTACAGGAGGGATGGCGTCACCGGGCGGCTTGGAACCGTGATTGTCCTTTCCTCTTCTTTTCTCCGCTAAATAAACTGCCCAAATCTTCGTATCGGATCGCTCTCTAGCTTGGATCTGCAGGGTTGCCCGGAATCGTAAACTATAGGTAAAATCCTGCACCAGCGCATAACTTATTCAGATTATAAAAAAAGCTGACCATTTTTTGAGGTCAAAAGGCCCAAAAAGGACAATCCGGTTTGACTGGCCCCGGGGCTCAACAAAAAATTATTCCATAGGTGGTTTTTACCTGAAATCCTTTAGTTTTCACCTTCGAAGTCATAACATTTGCGGTCGCACGAGAAGTAAAGACTCTGAATCTGGAATCTTTATATTCTTAATCGTGTGCAGGGAAAAGCAACCACCTTATTTTCTCCTTCATAGAAACCCCCGGAAAAGGCCGATTTTCCCAAACAAAACCCCAATTTTTTATAAATTTTATGGCATGTGATTAGCTAGATAAAGGCAACTGTATGTCCCTATCCATGTTTTGCGGGGCAGATGGTTGATGGCCGAGTGGCCCAGATGGGCATGGCTGTTGCTCTTTATCAAGTTGCTGAACAGTTATTTCCCAGGAGGAAGGCCATATGAAATGCCGGAAATGCAAAAAAAAATCTTTTAAAAACGGGGTATTAGCCTTGAACAAAGCGGACAGTGGAGAAAGAATGGATAATCCTGATTTCAAAAAAGATTTTAGTTTTTTGTTAAATATTTTTTGTCTCGGTGCCGCCATATTGTTTTTGTGTTGCCAGGTTTCCATGGCAGCAAGCGTAACACTGGCATGGAACAGGAACCAGGAGCCGGACATCGCAGGTTACAAAATCTATTATGGTACTTCGTCACACAATTATTCAGAGAGTACCACGATAAACGATACTGCTACCTCTCCTGCCAAGATTTCTCATACCGTTTCCGGCCTTGGTGAAGGCATTACCTATTATTTTGCAGTCAAGGCATTTGACCTTGCAGGACAGTTTAGTGATTACTCATCGGAAGTTTCCGTTGCAATCCCATCCTCGGGTGGCGGAGGAGGCAGCAACGGTGGTTCCGGCAGCGTGGACTACTGTTCCAGCCAGGGTGGCAGCCAGAAGTACGAGTGGATAAGCCAGGTAGGCATGGGGGGCTTTTCCAAGAGCTCTGGTGCCTCATCCTACAGTGATTTCACAAATGAGGTTGTGACCCTCAGTCCAGGGAAGACGGTATCGGTATCGTTGAAGCCTGGATTTTCGGGCAAGGCCTATACCGAATACTGGCGGGTATGGATAGATTACAACAGGGACGGAGATTTTTCAGATCC
>CAYZJS010000065.1:0-38359 GCA_964478865.1 uncultured Thermodesulfatator sp. | reverse complement strand
AGAAGGAACAGGCAGTTGAAATAGAATGCCAGGACTGTCACGGCACAACCGGAAAGAAAAGCAGGCTTGAGTCGTCAAGAGGCAGCCGGCTCAGGAAGCTTTCCCGCGCTCGGGACGGAGTGGTCCTGACTTCGGTTACGGGTAAAACCTACATAGTTCCCCAGGTGAAAGACATCCTGGAAGAGGGTCCCGAAAGGGCCGGAAATGCCATGGGACTTTCCTGCCACATGGAAAAAATGGAATGCTACGCCTGCCACAGCCGGTGGGCTCCACAGTGCTACGGCTGCCATGCCCAGCAGGATACATCCACCCGGAGCCTGGACTGGGTGAACACAAAAGGTGCCGGGGACCCTTCCCGGTCGGGACGTGCGGCTTTCAGGAAAGGAACAGTTTTCAAATGGCGGGAGACAAGGTCCTATCTTCGCTGGGAAGATCCCGTCCTGGGGATAAACAGCGAAGGGCTGGTAAGCCCCTTTATACCAGGCTGCCAGGTCATTTTTACCCAGATAGGCCCTGATGGGAAATGCCGCATTCATAACAGGGTTTATAAGACCAGGGATGGATTCTCCTCAATAGCCACAAATCCCATTCAGCCCCATACCGTAACAAAAAAGGCGAGAAGCTGCGAAAACTGCCATTCAAATCCCAAGGCCCTTGGGCTTGGAAGCCGCATATACGTAACGAGAAAAAACGGCGTGGACCTTCCATTTGAGCTGGAAAAGATAGTAGACAAGGAAGGAAGGCAGCTCCAGGCCACGAGCCACTACGGGGCGCGTCCCTTCAACAGGGAAGAACTGGCTAAGATCACCAGGGTCAGCACCTGTGCTGCCTGTCATGGCTGGGGCTTTGATGCGCTCAAAGGGGCAGGCAGTTCTTACAATGCCACCATTGATAACGCCATGCACAAACACATCATCCAGGAGCTTTTGAACAAAAACAATTAGGTTTTTAGGCTCATTTTCCCGACTTTGAGATTCAAATATAAAAGGCCGCCTCAAAAGGGCGGCCTTTTTTGTAGCCTAATTAGCAGCCGGATTTTTTCATACCATATTTATTTTGGTCCTTCGTATCCATATAATTGCCGACGCTGCCAATAGAAAAGACATTACAATAAAACCCCATTCCGAAAGGGTAGGGACATTGCTGGTGGGGGAATCCGGTTCAAAATCCCATGTTGTATCGATGTCGCGGCGGTCGGCCTTGATGTGTATGTAGTCGATGTAGCTGGTGGAGGCACTAGTATTTCCTGAAGTGGTTCCAATTCCAGCCTCAAGATAATTTACCGGGACCCCTTGCAGTTCTTGCTGCCATTGCGCCAGGGTTCTCTGATCCGATGAACCAAACTCGGTACTCCACCAGAGATCGTTTTGAAAATCGACTTCTACGTGTTGCCATGCCCCTGGTGTGACGTTCCCGTTATATATGTAAACCAGGGTTCCGCTCCTCTGGCTATTCCAATATTCGATTTTAACAACCGGATAAGCCCCGTTGTTTGCGTCGGACTTGAAATCCCAGCTAAGTTCCTGGATGTCATCAACGTTTATCACCGCCACCTTTGCAATCTGAAAGATCGAGCCGCTGCCCTGTTGCGTGGTAAGGTTGAATTCATACGATCCGGACCCGCCGTGATTATCCGGTACACTGACAATACCACCTGTTGCATTTTCATTGCTGCCTCTAGGAAACCATCCTTGATTGTTGCTGGGAGTTACCACAACTATTGCAGCAAAGGCTGACACAGATCCCAATATCAGACTCAGAAGAAACACGATTACCAGACATCTGAATGTCCTTTTCATACCAACCTCCTATTTTTACTGACCTAAGGTAACAATAAATTATCATTTGATACGAAGAGAAGTCAAGAAAAAGACTCTCATCAAAGCCTTCGTATCGATATTGAAAACGATGGATAATTCATCTTTTGAAAGTTCCGGAACAGATCTCTTTTAATAATTATCGTCGATAAGATAGCTGAAAAAAACAAAAATTTTTTCCGGTTCTTCTGTCAGTACTGAAAAGCTTGAATAAAGCCCGTTGTTGAATTAAATATGGGAAGGATTTTTTATCAGTAGCTACTTGTTCCCTGCAGCCCTGCCCAGGAAACCGGAAGATTCGATCACATTCCCATATCAATCCAGGATGGTGGCATTAAAACAAAGGTCTTGTTTGAAAGCCGCCGGTACCAGGGAGCGGCTTTCGCCTTGCAGGGATAACCAGGACCTTAACTTAAGCTGTAAAATTCTACAAAAATTCGAGGATAGATCTGTGGCGATAAAGGCAGTTCGAGGATTCAAGGATATACTACCGGATGAAGCCCGGGCCAGGGTGAAGCTTGAAGAAACGGCCAGGCAGGTCTTTGGCCTCTGTGGCATTGACGAGATAAGGACTCCCGTTCTTGAAAAGACAGAGGTATTCAAGAGGGGCATAGGTGAACACACTGATATCGTGGAAAAGGAGATGTACACCTTCCAGGACCGCAATGGTGAGTCCCTCACCCTTCGTCCAGAGGCCACTGCCGGCATCATAAGGGCCGTTGTGGAACACAAGCTCCACGGCAAGTCGCCCCTTTTGAAGCTTTTCACCATGGGGCCCATGTTCAGGCACGAAAGGCCCCAAAAGGGAAGGCTTCGCCAGTTCCACCAGGTGAACGTGGAGTACCTTGGCTCCAGTGAGCCTTCTGCGGATGCAGAAGTGATCTGGCTGGCGTGGGAGATTGTCACCAGGCTTTCCGGCACCGAAGACCTGCTGGTGGAGATAAATTCCCTGGGGTGTGAAAAGTGCAGACCCATTCACAGGAAGGAGCTGATGCTCTACCTGGAAAACAACAGGCAGGATCTTTGCGAGGACTGCAGGCGCAGGATGAAGGTCAACCCCCTGAGGATCTTTGACTGCAAGAATGAGGACTGCAGGCGCAACCTGATGCTTGCTCCTGTGATGAAACACTACCTTTGTCCTGATTGCGCCGGCCACATGGGCATTGTCCTTGACATTCTCGAGGCATACGGGGTCCCCTTTGTTCAGAACCCGTACCTGGTGAGGGGGCTCGATTATTACGTAAGGACCACCTTTGAAATCACATCCAAGAAGCTGGGTGCACAAAGCACCGTTGCAGCAGGCGGGCGATATGACGGCCTGGTGAAGCTTCTTGGAGGACCGGATATTCCAGGAGTGGGTATGGCCGTGGGGGTTGAAAGGCTGCTTCTCCTCATGGATGAGACCGTTTCCAGGAAGGGAGCGGATCTTTTCATCGCAGCCCTTGGAAGGGAGCCGAGGGATGAAGCCTACTACTGGATAGGTTACCTCAGGCGGCAGGGAGTCAGGGTGGAATTTTCCTTCGCGGACAAGGGCCTGAAGGCACAGATGAAGCAGGCAGACAGGGCAGGAGCCAGGTACTGCCTGATTTTTGGTGAAAATGAACTTGATGAGGAAATAGCCATCCTTAGGGATATGGCAACCAAGGAACAGGAAGAAATCAGCCTTGATGATCTTCCAGAGGGACTTGTAGACAGGATCACGAAACAGAGCGCAGGAGAATAAGAACATGGAACCGATGGGAGAGCTTAAACGCACCCATGACTGTTACAGTATTACAGAGGAGAGTCTCGAAACGGAAGTGGTACTCATGGGATGGGTGCACAGGCGGCGTGACCACGGCGGGTTGATATTTGTTGATCTGAGAGACAGGAAGGGTATCACGCAGGTGGTATTTGCGCCTGAGGTGGATGAAAAATCCCACCAGAAGGCCCATTCCCTGAGGAGCGAATATGTAATAGCCGTTCGTGGCCGAGTAAGAAGGCGCCCCGAGGGCATGGAAAATCCCAAGATAAAGACCGGCATGGTGGAAGTGGCCTGCCTGGAACTGAAGGTGCTGAATACCTCCAAGACACCTCCCTTTCCCCTGGATGAGGAAAAGGAGGTCTCGGAGAGCGTTCGCCTGAAATACCGCTACATAGACCTCAGGAAGCCTCACATGGTGGAGAATCTCACCCTGAGACACAAGGTCTGCCAGGCCATGAGGGAGTTTCTGAACCGAAACGATTTCCTGGAGATAGAAACGCCAATGCTCACCAGGAGCACCCCTGAAGGAGCCAGGGACTACCTTGTGCCAAGCCGGGTCAATCCCGGCCGGTTTTATGCCCTGCCACAGTCCCCGCAGCTTTTCAAGCAGATACTCATGATCTCTGGAATGGAAAGATATTACCAGATAGTTCGCTGTTTCAGGGACGAGGACCTTCGCGCAGACAGGCAGCCCGAATTTACCCAGCTGGACATGGAGATGTCTTTCATGAACGAGGAAGGCATCATGGAACTCATGGAAGGGCTCATGACCCATGTATTTTCAAGGGCCTTAGGTATAGAGCTCGATGCGCCCTTTCCCAGGCTCACCTACCATGAGGCCATGGACCGGTTCGGTACCGACAGGCCCGATACCAGGTTCGGCCTGGAACTTGTTGACATTACGGATATTGCAGCCAAGTGCGGCCTGAAGGTATTTAATACCATTGTAAAGACCGGGGGAGTGGTCCGGGCCATAAACGGAAAAGGGATGGCTGACCTTTCCAGGAAGGACCTGGACGTCCTGACAGAATTTGCCCAGTCATTTGGCGCAAAGGGGCTTGCCTGGGTAAAGATAAAAGAAGACGGAAGCTGGCAGTCACCCATTGCAAAATTTTTCAAACCTGAAGAACAAGAAGCCGTAAAGAAAAGACTCGAGGCAGTCCCTGGAGACATACTTTTCTTCGGCGCAGATACCAGGAACACGGTGGACCGCGTGCTTGGCGAGCTCAGGCTTGAGCTAGCCAGGAGGAGAAACCTCATACCTGAAAAGGATTTCAATTTCGTCTGGGTCACGCATTTTCCCCTGCTGGAATTTGACGAAGACGAAGGACGCTACAAGGCACTGCATCACCCCTTCACTGCTCCCAGCAGGGAGGATCTGGATCTCATTGAAAAGGACCCTTCAAGGGTGCGTTCCAGGGCTTACGACCTGGTATTAAACGGCATAGAAATAGGCGGTGGCAGTATCCGTATCCACCAGGAAGAAATTCAAAAAAGGGTCTTCAAGGCCCTTAACATAGACAGCGAAGAGGCCGAGGAAAAATTCGGTTTTCTCCTCGAGGCCCTTACCCTGGGAGCACCTCCCCACGGAGGCATCGCCTTCGGGCTTGACAGGCTGGTGATGCTAATGGCCAGGCGGGAGACCATTAGAGACGTGATAGCATTCCCCAAGACCCAGAAGGCCCAGTGCCTGATGACCCAGGCTCCTGCCCACGTCAGTATGGCACAGCTGGCGGAGCTCTATCTCAGGCCCGACTGGAAACAGGAAGAAGGGCAGTCTTGAACACGGAATATTACAGGAGAAAAATATGATAAAATGGAATCCGGAAAAAGGTTTACTCAGCTACAGGGAAGAATTTCCCCTTGAGGACGTCAAGGAGCCAGATCTCATGAGGGATCTTTTCCCCTACCATGAGGTCTGTAAAATCGCCTTTGACAACAAGTACCTGGTCCCTCAACCCTGCAGGGACATGCTCATCACGGATACGACCTTCAGGGATGGCCAGCAGGCAAGACCCCCTTACACGGTGGAACAGATAAGCAGGATCTTTGATTTCCTCCACAAGATGAGCGGCCCGAAGGGCATAATTCGCCAGTCCGAATTCTTTCTGTACACCGAAAAGGACAAGAAGGCAGTTGCTGCATGCAAGGAAAAGGGCTACCGCTTTCCAGAAGTAACCGGCTGGATCAGGGCCAAGAAGGAGGATCTCAAGCTGGTGAAGGAGATGGAGCTTGAAGAAACCGGCATACTGACATCTGCTTCTGATTACCATATCTTTCTCAAGCTGAAAAAGACCAGGAAGGAGGCCCTGGAGGCCTATCTGTCAATAGTTCGCGCAGCCCTTGAGCTTGGCATCCGGCCAAGGTGCCATTTTGAAGACATCACCAGGGCTGATATACACGGTTTCTGTGTCCCCTTTGCCATTGAACTCATGAAGCTCCGGGAAGAAACAGGCATGGATATAAAGATCAGGATGTGCGATACCATGGGCTATGGCATAACCTACCCCGGGGCTGCCCTTCCCCGGAGCGTGCCCAAGGTGGTCCGCGCAATGATAGACGATGCAGGAGTCCCCGGAGAACTCCTTGAATGGCACGGACACAATGATTTTCACAAGGTGGTGATAAATGCCACTACGGCCTGGCTTTACGGTTGCGGTGTCATAAACGGCACCCTCCTGGGTTTTGGAGAAAGAACCGGCAATACCCCGCTTGAGGCAGTGCTGATCGAGCGTATCGCCCTTAGAGGTGAGACCGACGGAATAGACACCAGGGCCATCACGGAGATGGCCGAGTATTTTGTAAAGGAACTCAAGGTCAACATTCCCTCAAACTATCCCCTGGTGGGAGAGGATTTCAATGCCACCAGCGCCGGTGTCCACGCCGACGGACTGCTCAAGAACGAGGAGATATACAACATCTTCGATACCACGAATATCCTGGGCAGGCCCGTTTCGGTGATCATATCAAATACCTCGGGTACTGCAGGCATAGCCCACTGGATCAACTCCCACCTGGGGCTGAAGGGGAGCCAGCAGATCGACAAGAGGCATCCTGGAATAGTCAAGATCTACAAGCAGATAATGAAGCAGTACGAGGAAGGCAGGGTGACGTCCATGTCCAAGGTGGAGATGGAAGGCCTTGCCAGAAAGTACCTGCCGGAACTCTTTACGTCGGATTTTGACAGGCTGAAAAAACGCGCCTATAATCTGGCCTTTCACCTGGTGGAAGACATGGTGGAAACACCGGAGATACGTTCCATGGAGCCGGAACGGATGGAGCCGCTTCTCAAGAAGGTCCTGGAGGAAAATCCGTTTATACAGTTCCTCTACGTGGTCAATTCAGAGGGCGAAAAGATCACTCACAATATCACCCACATTGAAGACAGGAGCAAGTACGCATCCTTCCAGCTGGACAGTGATTTTTCAGGAAGGCCCTGGTTCATTGCCCCCCTGAAAGACGGCAAGATCCACGTCACCGACTTTTACACCTCCAGGATCACCAATGCCCTGTGCATAACGGTATCCGGCCCCATAAGGAACGATAACGAGGAAATCGTGGGTGTCCTGGGAATAGACATCCGTTTCGAAGACCTTGCAAAGATGGACGGAGAAAACAACAACGAATAATCCTTATCTCCCGGCGGACTGGCCGGGCATGAAACCTCCGGCCAGTCTTTATTTTTGCCCGCCCGCCTCCTTTATTCATAACAACAGCCTATTGAAAAGACCCCCTTCCCAAAAAGGCCCCACGGAAACAGGCGTTATCAGGAAACGCTGGAAAGACCGCATAACAATAGCCCTGGTTTTCCCAGATACCTATCCTGTCGGGATGTCAAACCTGGGCTTCCATAGGGTTTATGAGCTCCTTAATTCCCATGACCACCTGGTTGCGGAACGTTTTTTTCTGCCGGGCCCTCCTCTGCCAGACGTCGGCATCCGCTCTGTTGAATCAAACAGGCTCCTTGCGGAATTCGATGTAGTCCTGTTTTCCATAAGCTTTGAATACAGTTACCTCAACATCCCGCTAATGCTTGCCGGGGGAAAGATTCAGGTCCTTTCGGAAAAAAGAGACGGAAAAAGCCCTCTGGTACTTGCCGGTGGCATTGCCTGCCAGATCAACCCGGAACCTGTTGCCCCACTGATTGATGCATTTCTTCTGGGTGATTTTGAGGCAATGAACCAGGATTTTGCCGAATTCCTGGGTGAGGAAATACCTTTTGACAAAAAAGACAAGTTCCTGGAAAGGCTTTCGGCAAAGGTGCCAGGGGCTTATGTACCGGCCTTTTATCAACCCTTGTCAGCCCAGGCTGCCAGGACTGACAGGTGCAGGCAGATCGTCCCTGCAATACAGGAAGACATCCCGGAAGTTTTGCCTCATACCGCGATTCTTTCTGAAGGTGCTGCCTTTTCCAATACCTTTCTCGTGGAGGTAAGCAGGGGGTGCGGAAGGGGGTGCCGTTTTTGTGCAGCAGGTTTTATATACCGCCCCCCCAGGCGCTGGGGACCTGAAAGTATAGAAAGGACTCTTTCCCTGGCGGAAAGGACAAAAAAGATAGGCCTGGTTGGCCTGGAATTCATGGACATGGAAGGGCTGCAAGGCCTGGTGTCAAGGCTCCTAGAAGGCAATTTCAGGCTTGGTTTTTCTTCTCTTCGCGCAGATGCAGTCACCAGGGATTTTGCAAGGCTTATTGCCTCTTCCGGTTCCAGGACGGCAACCATAGCCCCGGAAGCCGGCTCGGAAATGCTCAGGAAAAGGATCAACAAGAACCTTTCCGAGGAACAGCTCCTGGCGTGCTGTGACAGGCTTGTTGAGGCTGGAATAACGAATCTGAAGCTCTATTTCATGATGGGCCTTCCTTTTGAAGAAGACAGGGACGTGGAAGATATAGTCTCCCTCAGCCGTAAGATTCTGAAGATGCTGGTCGTGGCAGGCAAGGGCAGGGGGAGCTTGGGGCATCTTACAGTATCTGTTTCAACCTTTGTGCCAAAGGCATGGACTCCGTTTCAGTGGGCTGCTTTTATTGACAAAAATATCCTGAAAAGACGCCGGAGGATTCTTGAAAAGGGCCTGCGGGGCCTTTCAAATGTGAGACTCAGGCTTGATTCACCCGATAAGGCATGTGTCCAGGCAATCCTCAGCAGGGGGGGGCGAAACTTGGCCAGCGATATTGTCCTTGGCAGTCTTAAGGGCATGGGCGCAGGGAAAATGATCAAGGAAATGTCGTCAAAGGCCGAAGAATATCTCAAGGGACGCAGGCAGGATGAGCCTTTTCCATGGGAGATTTTAGATCACAGGGTCAGGAGAGAATTTCTTTACTCCCAGTGGCAAAAGGCCCAAAAATGCAGACAGACCTCTTTTTGCGAGTTGTCAAAATGCAGGAGATGCGGCGCCTGCAGATGACCGGAGCTTAAATATGCCTCAGGAAAAACTTGAAGATGAACTGGTACTGGATGATCTGGACTCCTACACCAGTATAGACGACATCGATGACGAAGAATTTGATGATGAAGAACTAGAAGAGGCATTTTCAGAATCCACTCCGCCTGAAAAAATAGCCAAATGGATCCTGGAGTCTGCAGAACCCCTGAAATACGGCTCGGATATCCTGGCCGTCACAATGGATCTTCCATCAATAAACCGGGTAAACCCTGAAAATTTCTTCTCAGCCCTGAAGGCGGTTCTCAGGGACTTTGCCATCAAGAAGCTGCCAGAAGAGGTTCAAAACAGTATCCTCAAAAGGGAATTTGACAATTTTGAATTCATCGCACCTGCCAGGGAAAAGCATCTCCAGCCCAGGCAGGTGGAAATCAGTACCTTTCCCGAGATATCCACCCTGACAGTAAGGGGAGTGGAACCATCTGATGGCAACGACGGGTCGATAGAGGTCTTTTTTGATTTCCACGTACATCCGGGCAAGTATCTCCCGGATGGCAGTATCGACTTCACCGAGATCAACCGTTTTCCCCAGGTAGGCCAGGGGGATTGCGTGTTTCGTATTTACCAGCCCACGCCGGGTTCCGAGGGTACGGATGCCTACGGCCTTCCCATTGCTCCGAAGGCGGGGGTGGCCTTTCCTGTCAAGCCTGGAGAGGGTTTCAATGTGGAAAATGGCTATGACGAGGAAAGAAAGGAACATTTCCAGGATTTTTTCTGCAAAAAGGCCGGAATTGTGGTCTGTGAATTCGAAGGCCCTCCGGATCCTGCGAACATCCGCGCCATTTCCATCAAGAACGAAATCGTTGTCAAGGACATAGATTTTACCACCGGCAGCCTGAAGGGCCAGGCCGGGGAGCTCAGGTGCAAGGCCAACGTGATGGTGGAAGGTGACATCCGGGGGCACTTTTCCGTGGTGATCGACGGGGCACTGAATGTAAAGGGTGCGGTAGAAGGAGCCACGGTGGATGCCACCGGCCCGGTAGTCGCTTCCTTTGTGAGGAATTTTCTCAGATCCGGGAGCCACATGGAAATCGGTTCTGCCAGAAACGCCACGCTTATCGCCAGCGAAACGGCCACTGTCAAAAGAGAGCTTGCCGAGTGCCAGATCAAGTCGCCCCTTGTGGTTTTTGATCCACACGGAAGCCCGGAGGTGATGGTGGGGCGGACCAGCGTCGAGGCGGACATTATCAAGGGAGGTCCCTTAAATGTAAGAAACATCTTCGAGATGGAAATCGGGAAAAGACTTTTTGAAACTAAGGCCCAGCTTGAAAGGCAGTACGCCGAAATGGAAGAGGAAACCTCGCGTGTTGCAGCAAATCTCCGGGACCGCGGGGCTGTAATGGGCCAGAAACTCAAGCTTGCTTCCACCATCCTTTCTGAAGAACAAAAAAAATTCATCCCCGTGCTGAAGCAATTTGCCACCATGATCCTCCTTGGGAAGATTCCCATTAGCAAGATCAGGGACAGGGTGACAAGCTTTGAAAAAAATTACGGGGCCGATTTCAGGGGGATAGTCAAGAACCTTAAACTCATGGTGGATATACAGGAAAGGCTTACCGAGATCTCGGAAAAAAAGGAACTCCTGGTCACACAGAAAGATCAGGTGGAGGCAGCAATAAACGGGCTGGAGGTTGACATAAGCGGACGGCTTGCCTCGGCAGGCCAGGTGATAATCAGGTGCGAAGGCAGGGAGAAAAAGATTTCCCTGAAAAACGCCACCTCAGAAAACTTTCACCTGATAATGAAGTATGATCCCAAAAACGGTCCCTATTTCGTAAACAAAGAACAGGAATGAATTTTACTCGTCCCCGGGAAGGCCAGCATACCAAAGTTTCAATTGTCCCCATTCGGTTCTGGCCTATCTGAGTGCATTCATCAGTCTTGGCAGCCAGGTGGCGGTTTCCGGGAACAGCACTACCAACAGGAGTCCAACCAGCTGGATGCCGACAAATGGAATGATCCCCCTGTATATCTGCATGGTTGACACCTCCGGAGGGGCCACACCCTTCAGATAGAAGAGAGAAAAACCAAAAGGCGGCGTAAGGAAAGAGGTCTGGAGGTTTACCGCGAAGAGGATTGCAAACCATACCGGGTCGAACCCCATGGTCTTCATGATGGGTGCAAGCACGGGGATGTGTATGAAGGTGATTTCTATGAAATCCAGGAAAAAACCTGCGATGAATATCACCGCCATGACCGTGGCCAGCACTCCCCACTTGCCAAAGGGGATGTGGGTGACAAATTCCCTTATGACCATGTCTCCGCCAAGTCCCCTGAATACCAGGCCAAAGGCGGTGGCACCAACCAGTATGATGAACACCATGCTGGTAAGCTGGACAGTGGTTTCCATGACGGTTCTCAGGACTTCCAGGTTGAACCGCCTGTTAAGGATGCATAGAACCGTGGCGCCTGTTGCCCCCACGCCTGCTGCCTCGGTGGGAGAGGCAACCCCGGCAAATATGGACCCAAGTACTGCTATCATCAGGGAAAGGGGTGGTATGAGGGATTTCATGAGGTAGAGGAAAAAGGATCTTCCCTCCGCCTTGAAGCTGTTGTCACGTACAGGAGGGGCCCACTTCGGATGGAGCCAGGAAGTGAACAGGATATACATGATGTAAAGCACCACCAGGATGAGCCCGGGTATTACCGCCCCTATGAACAGGTCTCCCACGGAAACACCTATGATGTCTCCAAGGAGGACGAGTACTATGCTCGGCGGGATAATCTGGCCCAGGGTGCCGGAAGAGGCGATGGTGCCTGTGGCAAGCTCTTTTTTGTAGCCGTATTCTATCATGGTCGGAAGCGCCAAGAGGCCCATGGTGACCACCGTTGCCCCGACAATACCGGTGGATGCGCCCAGAAGGGCCCCCACAACCACAACCGACACCGCAAGCCCTCCCCTGAGCCTTCCGAATGCCATGCCCATTGCCTTGAGAAGATCGGCAGCAATGCCCGAACGTTCAAGCATTACCCCCATGAAAATGAAAAGGGGGACAGCAACCAGGGTAAAGTTTGTGATAACCCCCCAGATTCTCATGGGCAGTAGATTGAAAAAATCCCATCCAAAGCCTATCAGTCCAAAAAACAGGGCTGTACCAAGAAGGGTGAAGGCCACGGGAAACCCTGCCAACAGCAGGACCGTCAGGGCGAGAAACATCCATGCGGCCAGATAATCCATCTCAGGAACCCTGCCTTTTCCTGTCGGGGATGGGCCTTCCCATCAGGAGCAGGAAATTTTTAAGGAACATGGAAATGCCCTGTATGGCCAAAAGGGTGAAGGCGAAAGGGATCACACCCTTAAGAAGGTACCTTGCAGGCAGCCCGCCCGGGTCAGCAGAACCTTCCCTCATGGCCCAGGAGGATTCCACAAATGGAATGGATGTCTTGATTACCAGGTAGCAGCCTGGAAACAGGAAGAACAGGCAGCCCACGATATTTATGAACGCCCGGGTTTTCTTCCCGAGGCGCTGGTAGATTACATCCACCCTGACATGTCCATTGTATCGGAGGGTGTAGGCGGCACCCAGGAGGAAGATCAGGGCATAGAGGTGCCACTGCATCTGTTCCATGAATACGAAGCTGATGTTGAACGCGTAGCGCAGGGCCACGTTTAATGTGACAAGTATCACGAGAACCAAGGTGAACCAGGAGACAAGTTTTCCCGTTAGTTCACTCACCCGATCTATGGCATAAACCAGCTTTTTAACCCCGGTTATGAATCCTGCTTCAGCTTCCATGGATGGGCAAGTTAAACCAGAATACCGGAAAAATAAATATCTGTTCTGAAAACGGAATGAAGGATTTAGGTTGCTTTTTTCTGATATTGGCATATATAATCCTGAAAAATAAAAGTAAAGGGAGGAACAAGAAAAATGCGTTTAATCCTGTTAGGCGGCCCTGGTGCCGGCAAGGGTACCCAGGCAAAGTTCATCACTGAAAAATTTGGAATTCCGCAGATATCCACCGGCGACATGCTGAGGCAGGCCATCAAGGAGGGCACAAAGCTTGGCTTGGAGGCAAAGAAATACATGGATGCAGGAGAGCTGGTCCCAGATGATGTTATCATCGGCCTTGTGAAGGAAAGGATCCAGCAGCCTGACTGTGAAAAGGGTTTCCTTTTCGACGGTTTTCCAAGGACCATCCCCCAGGCCGAGGCCATGAAAGAGGCAGGGGTCAAGATAGATTACGTGGTTGACATTTATGTCCCGGACGAGGAAATCATCAAGAGGATGAGCGGAAGGCGCGTTCACCTGCCCTCAGGCCGTACCTACCACATCGTGTTCAATCCGCCGAAGGTCGAGGGCAAGGACGATGTTACAGGCGAGCCTCTTATCCAGAGGGACGACGACAAGGAAGAAACCGTCAAGAAGCGCCTTGAGGTATATCACGCCCAGACAGAACCCCTGGTTGACTTCTACAAGCAGTGGGAAGCCTCCGGAGATGCCAATGCACCCAAGTACGTCCGCATCGAGGGCGTAGGCACCGTTGATGAAATCAAGAACAAGATCTTCCAGGCACTTGGAGGCTAGTTAACAAGAAAAGTCTCCAGATGTTCAGGTATCAAAAGGGCGGCCCGGAAGACCAGGCCGCCCTTTTTTTGACCGCACTTTCTTCGTGGCCGAAAAGGGCGCATCCTAAGCGCCCCTAAAATTCCTTTCTGCTGTCCAATAACACAGTTACCGGCCCGTCGTTCACCAGGGAAACCTTCATGTATGCCTGAAAGATGCCGGTTTTAACGTTGACCCCCCTGGTTTTCATGAGTTCTGCCGTCTTTTCATAAAGCTTTTTTGCCCTGTCCGGTGCCGCAGCCCTGGAAAAGGAGGGCCTTCTTCCCTTCCTGCAGTCTCCAAGGAGCGTAAACTGCGAAACAAGAAGTATCTCTCCCTGCACCTGGAGAAGAGACCGGTCGAACCTGCCTTCTTCATTTTCAAACAGCCTGAGATTCACGCATTTATCAGCGATAAATTCTGCATCCCTTTCCGTATCATCATCCTGGATTCCCAGCAGGACCAGGGCTCCGGGGCCAATTTCCGAAACTGTTTCATTGTCCACCACGACCCCTGCCCTTGACACCCTCTGCCATACAGCCCTCATAATCCTTTCTGCCTCCCTTGAAATAGTGCGCCGTTTCCTGCCAGCAGCAACGTGGAACCTTGCAGGAAAATAGCTGAACACTCCACTTGTACTTTGTCAATTCACCCTTTATTCTTTAGCCGCTATGGGTGCAGAACTGATAATAAACGTGGCTCCCTGGGAGAGCAGGGTGGCACTCTTGGAAAACGGCACTGCAGTGGAATTTCACGTGGAGCGTGCAACCCGTCCGGGTCACGTGGGCAACATATACAAGGGCAGGGTGGTAAGGGTGCTTCCCGGCATGCAGGCGGCCTTTGTGGACATCGGCCTTGACCGTACGGCCTTCTTGTATGTCACGGACGTCTACGATCACTTGACGGAATTCGAGCTCATGCTGGGGCGGGCAGAATGCGTGGAGGAACCCGACCAGTTCCTCTGCCACCACGATGAAGAAGAACCCCAGCCTGATCTTCACTACGTACCGCCTCCATTCCGGATTGAAGATCTTCTCCACGAAAGGCAGGAGATCCTGGTGCAGGTGACCAAGGAGCCGGTTGGCAGCAAGGGCGCCAGGATAACATCCCACATATCCCTCCCGGGAAGGCACCTTGTGCTCATGCCCACCATGAACCACGTTGGCATATCAAGGCGCATAGAAGACGAGGCAGAAAGAAACAGGCTCAAGGAGCTTATAGAGGAGCTGAGGCCTGCAGGAACAGGTTTTATCGCCAGGACTGCAAGCGAGGGCATAAAGAAGGAACATCTTAAGGCCGAAATGGATTTCCTGCTAAGGCTCTGGAAGAACATCCAGAAGCAGGGTTCCAGCCTCCCCATTCCGAGCCTTGTATACGAAGACCTGGACGTAACTCTTAGGGCGGTAAGGGATCTCTTTACAGGGGATGTTGAAAGGCTCGTGGTGGATTCCAGGCAGGCCTATGACAGGATACTCCAGTTCATAGACACCTTTGCCTTTGAATTAAAACCCAGGGTTGAGCTTTACGAGGAGTCCCAGCCCATATTCGAGGCCTACGGCATAGAAATAGAGATGTCCAGGTCCCTTGGCAAGAAGGTCTGGCTCAAGTCGGGCGGTTACATAGTTATCGAGAGCACCGAGGCACTCACTGCCGTGGACGTAAACACGGGAAAATTCGTGGGCAAGAGGCACCTTGAAGACACGATACTCAAGACCAACATTGAGGCCGCCAAGGAGATTGCCTACCAGTTGAGGCTGAGGAACATAGGGGGGCTCATAATCATAGATTTTATCGACATGGCAGATGCCTCCAGCCGCGAAGAGGTCTTCAAGACCCTGAAAGATGCCCTTAAAAGGGACAAGTGCAAGACCAACATCCTCAGGATGTCGGAACTTGGCCTCATACAGATGACAAGAAAGCGCAACCGGGAAAGCCTGAACCGCCTGCTAACAGAGAAGTGTTTTTACTGCGAGGGAGCAGGGACCCTGAAATCCAGGAGGACCGTTTGCTATGAAATCTTCCGCAAGATGAACAGGGATGCTCCATCCTACGATACCAATGGCATACAGGTCATGGTCCATCCTGCCATTGGCGAAATGCTCCTCAAGGAGGAATCCCCTTTCATAGAACTTCTGGAAAACCAGTTGAACAAGGAAATCATCATAGAGCCCAGGCCGGATTTTCACCTGGAACAGTTTGATATAAGCTATGTCCACCTGAACAAGAACGAACTTCCCGGAGAGGCTAGTTGACAACCATTGAACAGATTACGAGGATGACCTTAAATGAATTTCCAACCCGAATGCCTGCCAACGCTCATAGGTAGCCTTCCCCTTGATGACCACAGGGAGGCAGCCGAGCTGATCCTTAAATACATTGCCGAAATACCCCTCTGGCCCCAACTTCCGCGTTACCCCAAGGAGAGGCTGCTTACCCAGTTTTCCGAGGGTCTTCCAGGCATAAGAGAAAGGGACGACGGCGTATATTTCGACACCTCCTCCCCTGAATTCGACCAGGAGGTGGTGGAATTTTTCGAGGACTACCTTGCTGTTACCGAAGGGGGCCAGCCCCTGGAAGGATCAAGGTTCGCATTTTCCCCTGATACATCCAGGGGCTTTGACAGCTTTCTCAAGGCGGTGGCCTCGCTTCCGGCCCCGCCGGTTGCCCTCAAGGGGCAGATAACCGGCCCCTTCACCATGCTCACCGGCATAAAGGACAGCGAAGGCAAGATGGCATGTTTCAACCCGGTGCTGAAAGAAGCGGTTACAAAGGCCATAGCCCTCAAGGCCAGATACCAGGTGGAGCAGATGAAAAAGCTCTGTCCCAACGTGATATGCTTCCTGGATGAACCTGCACTTTCCGGATTCGGCTCCTCTGCCATGGTGGGCATCACCCGCGAGGACGCCGTCTCGGACATAGGCGAGCCGCTAAGGGAAATCCAGGCCGCAGGCGGCATTTCCGGTATCCACGTCTGCGCCAACACGGACTGGTCCCTTGTCCTGGAAACACCCCTTGATATATTGAGCTTCGACGCCTACAGCTATTTCGAAAAGATCCTGCTTTTCAGGGAAGACCTCCTGGAGTTCATGCAAAAGGGAGGGATACTTGCCTGGGGCATCGTTCCCACATTGAATGAAAAGGACCTGGAACGGGAGACCGTGGACTCCCTTTACGGCTTATGGTCCAGGCAGGCCCAAAAACTGTGCGGAGAAGATGAAACAGCAAGAAAGAATTGCCTGATAACCCCCAGCTGCGGTACCGGGCTGCTTAAAAGGGATCTTGCCGTCAAGGCCCTGGAACTTACCAGAGGTGTATCCGACAGGATAAGAGGGGCCTGATTGAAAAAGGGCAGGACAAGGCTCAACCTCACCCGTGAGGAGGTGGCCCAGGAGCTTTCCAGGCTGGCAGGACAGGTCGCGGACGGAACGCTCAGGAGGGCAGGTGTGGAAATTGCCCTCCCTGACAAATTAAGGTTCGACCTCGAGGTCAAGGAAAAGGACAGCAAGGTTGTCCTCCACCTGTCCCTGAAGGGGACGTCCGGGAAAGACGGAACAACAGGCAGGCGTATTGAAATTACACGGCCTGGAAAGAGGCCGTACCGGGCAAAGAAAATCAAGAAGGCCATGGCTGGCCAGTGGGAGGAAATAAGACGCTCCATAAGGGAAAGGTCGGTCCATGCTGATACAGGAGGGCTGGTTTCCCTCTTGAAAGAATACGGGAAGCTTGCAGAACCCGGATGGCAAGAGGCATGGGACGACTGTGAACAAAGGCTTTTGTCCCTGTTGAACCACCTTGAAAGGTCTGAATTTGACCAGGCAGAAAAGGCGGCCGCTGAAGTGGAAGATCTTATGAAATCCTGTCACAAAAGGTACAAGTAACAAGGACCTTTAACAGCCAAAGAGGCGCCGGGATGGCCTTTCTTTAGACGGTTTTTGGCAGGTTGCCTCAAGGTCTTTGTTCATAAGTATTTGATTTCAGCCACGGAGTGAATTATCCTCTCCATTGCCTGAAGTCACGGGTTCATACCCGGGGAGAAAAACAGGAAAACTCATCCTGCAGGGAGATTGCAGGTTCCATAAACAAGAAAATTATTCAGGGAGGTTAGTAAGATGGCATGCCGAACAAGGGGTGGCAAAACCAAGAAAAATACCAAAAAGTCTTCCAAGAAGGACATAGGGGGAGCCATAGTAGCCATAGTTACCCCTTTCAAGGATGGTAAGGTGGACGAGGAAGGGCTCAAGGCCCTGATAGAATGGCAGATAAAGTCCGGTACCCATTGTATCGTGCCGTGCGGAACAACCGGCGAATCCGCCACCATGAGCCACGAAGAGCACATGAGGGTCGTTGAGCTAACGGTGGAGACGGTAAATGGCAGGGTGCCTGTCATTGCAGGTACAGGCTCCAATTCCACTTCAGAGACCATCATGCTGACCAAGCATGCCAAGAAGGCAGGCGCCGATGCCGCCCTGGTGATAACTCCTTACTACAACAAGCCGAGCCAGGAGGGGCTTTACCAGCATTTCATGACCGTGGCACAGGAATGCAAGTTTCCCATGATCCTTTACAACGTGCCCGGGAGGACCGGGGTCAACATGCTGCCCCAGACAGTGGCCCGCTGTGCCAAGAACAGGTACGTGATCGGGATAAAGGAGGCCACCGGCAGCCTCAAGCAGGTTACGGATGTGGTAAGGATGTGCCCCAGGAATTTCATCCTGCTGTCAGGTGACGATTTTACTGCATTTCCAACCATGGCCGTGGGAGGAAAGGGGGTCATTTCCGTTGCTTCAAACGTGATGCCAAAGGAGATGGCCCAGATGATGAACGCCTGTTTCAAGGGAGACATGGACAAGGCAAGAAGGCTTCATGTCAAGCTTTTCCCCCTCTTCGAGGCACTTTTCTTTGAGACCAATCCTGTGCCGGCAAAGACGGCTCTGGCGGAAATGGGCAGGATAGATTCCCATGAGGTCAGGCTGCCCCTTGCGGCCATGAGTGATGCAAACAGGGACAGACTGCTCGAGGTCATGAAGGGCCTCAGGCTGGTGAAATAGTTTCCTTGGATCAACCGGGCGCATTTTATGCCCGATGTGAAAAAAACAATCAGACAGGAAGGATCTTGGAAGTATGATAAAGGCAATAGTGGCAGGGGCAGGCGGCCGCATGGGAGGCCGAATCATTCATATGGTTGCCGGCACGGAAGGAATCGAGCTTGCCGGGGCCTTTGAAAGGCCAGACAGTGACGCGGTTGGAAAGGATGCAGGCTTGGTGGCGGGCGCCGGGGAGCTTGGTGTGACCGTTTCCGACTCCCTGGACAAGGTGATTGACTCGGGAGACGTGATAATCGATTTCACCTTTCATGAAGCCACTGTAAGGCATGCAGAAAAGGCTGCGGACAAGGGCCGTGCCATGGTGATCGGAACCACGGGTTTTTCCCCGGAGGAATACGGCCGCATAGAGGAGCTTTCTGAGAAATTTCCCTGCGTGCTCGCACCCAATATGAGCGTTGGGGTCAATCTTCTTTACAAGCTGCTGGAAACAGCCGCCAGGGTACTTGGGGATGACTATGACGTCGAAATCGTGGAGGCCCACCACAGGATGAAAAAGGATGCCCCGAGCGGTACGGCACTCCAGCTCGGCAGGGTGGTTGCGCAGGCCCTTGGCAGGGATTTTGACAAGGTGGCGGTGTTTGAAAGAAACGGCCTCATTGGAGAAAGATCCAGGCAGGAGATAGGCATACAGACCGTTAGGGCGGGAGATATCGTGGGCGAGCACACCGTGCTCTTTGGCGGCATCGGCGAGCGCGTGGAGATAACCCACAAGGCATCGAGCCGTGACACCTTTGCCAAGGGTGCCGTCAGGGCAGCCCTCTGGATAGCCGGCAAGCCCGCGGGCCTTTACAACATGCAGGATGTTTTAGGACTTTCATGAAAATTGCCAGGTTTTTCAGGCCGGGCTCAAGGGACGCGGTCTATGGCATCTGCAGCGGCGACAATATTGCCGTCATGGTGGCCTCCCCGTTTGAGGGGCTCGTGGTTGGATCCAGCGAGACCTATCCCCTGGAAGAAATCAGGCTTCTTCCCCCCTGTGAACCCACAAAGATAGTGGCAGTCGGGCTCAATTACGTGGATCATGCCAGGGAACTTGGCATGCCGCTTCCGGAGGAACCCCTGATCTTCCTTAAACCTCCTTCTGCTGTTATTGGCCATGGTGACCACATAGTCATTCCGGAGATGAGCAGCCAGGTGGAATACGAGGCCGAGCTTGCAGTGGTCATGGGCAAAAAGACAAGTAAAATAGGCGAGGCCGATGCTTACAGCCACATCCTGGGTTATACATGCATAAACGATGTGACGGCCAGGGACCTCCAGAAAAGGGACGTACAGTTTACAAGGTCCAAGTCCTTCGATACCTTCTGTCCCCTGGGTCCGTACATAGAAACCGAGCTTGACCCGGGCTCCCTTGGGATACGCTCCTATCTCAACGGCCAGCTTCGCCAGGATTCCAATACCGGCAACCTCATACACAAGGTGCCGGAGCTGGTAAGCTTTATCTCCCATGTAATGACCTTGGAACCAGGTGACGTGATCGCAACAGGCACTCCCTACGGGGTTGGCAGGATAAATGCCGGTGATGAAATCGAGGTGGAGATCCAGGGTATAGGCAGGCTGTCAAACCCGGTGAAATAAAAAGTCTAGAAAGGCAACAGGAAATGAATTTTGAAAAGACACAGCGAATAAAAAGGCTACCACCCTATCTTTTCGTAGAGCTCGACAGGAAAAAGGCCGAAATCCAGGCCAAGGGTGTCGATGTCATAGACCTGGGCATAGGGGACCCTGATCTTCCCACACCCGATTTTGTAGTGGATGCAATGGCAAGCGCCATCACAAATCCCAAGAACCACAGGTACCCGTCCTCCCAGGGCAGCCTTGCCTTCAGAAAGGCAGCAGCTTCCTTTTGCGGCAAGCGGTTCGGCCTGGACCTTGACCCTGAAACCCAGGTATGCGCCTGCATAGGCTCCAAGGAGGCCATTGCCCATTTCCCCATTGCCTTTGTGGAATCCGAGGATATCGTCCTGGTGCCTTCCCCCGGCTACCCGGTCTATCACATCGGAACACTTTTCTGCGGAGGGATTTCCTACTTTCTGCCCCTTGAGAAGGAAAACGGCTTTTTACCCGACCTGGATTCCATTCCCGGAGACGTGGCGGAAAAGGCCCGGATAATCTGGCTGAACTACCCGAATAATCCCACCTCCGCCTGCGCCACCGAAGGGTTTTTCAAGAAGGTGGTGGACTTTGCCGCTGCCAACAACATAATCGTTTGCCATGATGCCGCATACAGCGAGATGTGCTTTGACGGCTACAAGGCCCCGAGTTTCCTTGAAACTCCAGGGGCCATGGACGTGGGCCTTGAGTTCCACTCCCTTTCAAAGACCTATAACATGACGGGCTGGAGGATAGGTTTTGCCGTGGGCAACCCGGAGCTTGTGGCTGCCCTCAAGCAGGTCAAGTCAAATGTGGATTCAGGCCAGTTCGAGGCAGTTGAGGATGCGGCCATAGCAGCCCTTTCAAGTGACCAGTCGTTCGTTGGCAGGATGCAGGAGACCTACAGCAGGAGGAGGGATGTCCTGGTGGAGGGCCTTCAGTCCCTCGGTATACAGGCCATGAAGCCCAAGGCCACCTTTTACGTCTGGATAACAGTACCCGATGGTTATACATCTGCTTCCTTCAGCACTCTTCTCTTGGAAAAGGCCGGTATAGTGTGCACTCCGGGGAACGGATTCGGAGACCCTGGCGAGGGATACGTAAGGATGGCCCTTACAGTGCCGGAAGAAAGGATGTCAGAGGTGGTGGAGAGGTTAAGAGGCGTACTTTGAGATGCCTGAGCGGGGAACATCCAGGCGCACCTTTATCGGCCTAGGATCAAACCTCGGAACCAGGCGGGCAAACTGCCTTGAGGCGGTCCGAAGGATTTCCCGAAAAGACGGGATACAGGTAGTTGCCCTTTCAAGCGCCTACGAAACAGAGCCTCAGGACATAGTCTCTGAAAATATCTTTATAAATGCCGTCCTTGAGATGCGGACAGTGCTGGAGCCCGGGCCGCTGCTCAATTTCCTCCTTGAAATCGAGGGCCAGATGGGCAGGGACAGGAACATGGGCCCGGACAGGACCTTGGACCTGGACATCCTTTTCATGGAGGGGGTGACAGTTTCCGGAAGCAGGGAAGAGGGGAGTCTGGTGCTTCCCCACCCCAGGGCTGGAAAGCGGGCATTCGTTCTGGTACCCTGGGCGGAGCTGGCACCGGATCTTTTTGTGGAATCCTGGGGAAAGACCGTGGGCCAGATGCTTGACGGGCTTGAATCCTTGCATCCTGTATTGCGGAAGCTTCCCTGGCAAAGGTTTGAAGAGTGAAATTCCTTTTTTTTCTGGCCATAATCATAATAGGCTACCTGGCTCTTAAAAAGTACGTATCCGGCCTTTTCCCCAAGGACCCGGGCCAGGCCAAGCCCAAACCCCCCATTACGGATGAACTGGTCAAGGACCCCATCTGCGGCGTCTACGTGCCCAAAAAAGAGGCCATCGTGTACGGAAAGGGAGGGAAACTGTATTACTTCTGTTGCGAAAAGTGCCTTAAGGAGTTCAGGAAGAAGGCGGCAAGGCCCTGAATTCCTCGGTAAGCCTCCTGTAACCTTCATATACCACGATGCCTGCGGCTGTAGAAAGATTCAGGCTCCTGGTCCTGCCCCACATGGGGATGCGGAAGGTGCTGTCACGTCTCTCGTCAGTCAGCCACCGGGGAAGGCCTGCCGTTTCCTTGCCGAAGAGGAGAAAGGCTTCATCCGAAAAGGGGGCAGAGGTATAGGGCCTTTCCCCCCTGGTGGAAAACAAGAGCAGGTTTTCCCGGCCGAATTTTTCCAGGAATGACTCCAGGCTGCCGTGGTGCACAACATCCACGTGGGGCCAGTAGTCAAGTCCCGCCCTCTTCAGGCTCTTGTCATCTGTCCTGAACCCCAGGGGGTGAACAAGGTGCAGGGTGGATGAAGTGGCAGCGCAAAGCCTTGCTATGTTTCCGGTATTCGGGGGGATTTCAGGTTCCACCAGGACAACGTGCAGGTGAGGCATCAGGATGCCTGTTCTTCCTTTTCCCTGCACCTTGAACACAGTCCCATGACTTCCAGCTTGTGCCTAAGGATCTTGTAGCCAAACCTTTCGGCCAGGTCGTTTTCAAGGTCCTTCATGCGCTGGTCACTGAACTCCTGGATGCTCCTGCATTTTATGCAGCGGAGGTGGCAGTGGTGCTCGTGGCCGTAAATGTGCTCGTAGTACATCTGCCCGCCGTCGAAGAAGACCTCGTCAACGAGGTTGGCTTCAATCAGAAGGGGGATAAGCCTGTAAATGGATGCCTTTGACACCCTGCCTTTCTTCTTTCTTATGGAAATATAGAGGCTGTCAACATCAAAGTGGTCGTGGGTGGCGAAGATCTCTTTTATGATGATTTCCCTTTCAGGGGTATAGCGCATACCCTTTTTCCTGAGAAATTCCCTGAATATTTCAAGCTCGGATTTCAATTTTGCTCCTGAAAGAGAAAGTAAATTCCCGGGTGATTACGCGGCCGTTTGCAAAATTTTCTAACCCTATTACCATATCCCGTCAAGGCTTATTGACAATGAAAAACAATCTCTGTAAGGAGATACCAGGAAAACTATCAATCCTGCTTGCAGGGGGAGAGCTGCTGTGTTCCAGAGGCTTTTTGACAAGATGAAATCCGAACCCGTTGTTTGCGGTGACTGTGAAACCTGTGAGCTAAGGGATGAAACACCTGCTCCAGACTCTGTAGAAAACTGTTTTGAAAGGCTGCACCAGAGGGAAAAGGAAGACCTCCTAAGGCTCCTGGACCAGACAGGCGCCACCCTTTCGCCCGTTCAGATGCAGATCGTCGATGAATTCCTGAAGGTGGAGGGCCATCTTTCCACGGATTACCTCAAGGAAAGGCTGGATGAGAAGTCCGTCAGGGTTTCCATGGAAGAGGTGGAAAATGTCCTGGATCTCCTGTGCCGTTACGGCCTTGCCCAGAAGGTTCAGCTGAACGGAAGGGGTCCGTGGTACGAGCACCTCCATGTTGGCGAAAGGCATGACCATCTCCTGTGCATGAGGTGCGGCAAGGTGGTGGAGTTCGAACACGAGGAACTGGACGAGAAGGTTAGGGACGCTGCCAGGCAGTACGGGTTTGAGCCCATCACCAACAAGTGCACCATTTACGGTGTATGCCCGGAATGCAGGAGCAGGCACGGAAGAAGCCTGCCTCTCACCATGGTCTCTCCCGGGGAGAAGGTGAAAATCACTGATTTCAACGGCGGCACCCAGCTTAGAAAGCGGCTTTCCGACATGGGGATTTCCATAGGCCAGGAGGTGGAAGTCCTTAACAGGGGAGGGCCTGTAATAGTCAGCGTAAAGGGTTCCAGGGTTGCCCTGGGCAAGGGGCTGGCCCAGAAGGTCATTGTAAGCCCGGTTTCCGGGTGACAGGGCCTGTTCATTTCTCCACCTGAAGCATCCGTTGACTAAGCTTACCTGGAAGTGATTGGCAGGCCTTACATTTGAAGGAGTGATACGTAAATGTCCATATCAACTAGCCTGGAAAATATCTGCTTCATCGGTGGCGGGCAGATGGCAGAAGCCCTCATAAAGGGCATAACCGCCAAGGGGGTTATGGATGCAGGGGCTGTCTCTTGTTCCGAGCCTCTCGGGGACAGGAGAAAGTACCTGGAAAAGACCTATGGCATAAAGACCTTTGCCCATAACCAGGACGCAGTGGCAATGGCCGATGTCATCGTGCTGGCAGTCAAACCCCAGGTGATGGATGCAGTGCTGGCCAGCATAAGGCCTGCGGTTTCCCCAGACAAGCTGGTTATTTCCATTGCTGCCGGCATTACCATCTTTCAGCTCGAGTCGGGCCTTGACAAGGGAACCAGGGTGGTCCGGGTGATGCCCAACACCCCGGCCCTGGTGCAGGAAGGCGCTGCCGCCCTTTGCAGGGGTACACACGCACAGGAAGCAGACATGGAAAGGGCACTGACTCTTTTCAGGGCAGTGGGCAAGGCCGTGGAAGTGCCTGAATCCCTGATGGATGCGGTGACGGGGCTAAGCGGCAGCGGCCCTGCCTACTGTTTCATGTTCATCGAAGCGCTCATACAGGCAGGAATAAGGGAGGGACTCCCAAGGCCTACAGCTGCAGAACTTGCCATCCAGACGGTCATCGGCTCTGCAAAGATGTGCCAGGAAACCGGAAGGCATCCCCAAGAGCTGGTTTCAATGGTGACAAGTCCGGGTGGCACCACCATTCATGGCATCTACCACCTTGAAAAACAGGGGCTTTCTGCCGGGGTCATGGATGCGGTCCGGGCAGCTGCTGAAAGGTCAAGGGAACTTGGCGGAAAGTAGCAGTCCATCACTCCGATGAAAGGAAACAACGGAACCAAAAGCCCCTGCTGCCACCTCTTTTTCGGGGAATGGCAGGCGGTAAGGCCGGCATGTTTCAAGGTACTCGAATCATGGCATCCCGGCCTTTCGGAAAAAGAGATTGTAATGCTCCATGGAGACGAGGTTACCGAATCGGGAGTGCTTGAATCCCTGAAGACCAGGGACCTTTTCAGTCCGAGGAAGGCTGTCATTTACCAGGAGCCGGATTTCCTCCAGCCAGGGGGCAGGAAAAAGGAGCTTGCCGCCAGGCTTCAGAAGGCCCTTGACCAAGGAAGAAGGGACAGGGCGGCCAGGATCCTCGGCGCCATTATGAAGGAGAAGAAGATCACCCTTGCCGAGATCGAAAGCGGCAAGAAGGCTGTCTTCAGGAAACTGGCCCTGCCTGAAGCCATGGACCTTTCTTCCGTCTGCAGCATAGCAAGGGAGTATTCCGGGAAGATTGAACAGATTCTACACGACCAGGCCAGCTCCAGCGGGGATCGTATCCTGGAATGGATTCTGCAGGCCTCCCGTGGGAAAAAGGCCCGGGACGTTTTCCTTGCCATTCACCTGGAAAGACCCGACAGGAGAAACAGGCTTTTAAAAAGATTCATGAATACCTGCCAGGTAACAGACCTCGGCGGTTCTTCAGAAAGATACGGCAAAAAGAGTGCGGCCCTCCAGGCGCATGTCAGGGCCTGGCTTTCCGAACAAGGGAAAGATATCGAACCACGGGCCCTAAAATTTTTCATGGAAAAGGTTGGTGAAGGTTCCCTTTCAGCCCTTAAAAACGAGGCGGAAAAGCTGGCAAGCCTTTCCGGCCAGAGAAAGACGATCACCCTGGAAGATGCCAGGCGGCTTGTTGTCAGGCACCGGGAAGAGGAGATCTTCAAGGTCACCGATGCCTTCAGGTCCCGCAACCTTAAAAGGGCCCTTGAAAGTTCGCGCATGCTCATTTCACAGGGAATCCATCCCCTGGCCGTGCTTTCAGCCATCAGAAATCTCCTTGTAAGGATTTTTGCCATGAAGGTGGCAGCTGCTGCTGCCGGCCTTGACGGAGTCCTGCAAAACGTGAGTTACCAGGCATTCAAGAACAATTACTGGGACAAGCTGACGGCGGTCTTTGAAAGGTTTGACGACAATCCCCTGGCCGGACTTCATCCGTATGCAGCCTACCTGAACGTGGCTGCCCTTGGCCGGTTTTCCCAGGGGGAAATCCTGGAAATGCTGGAAGAGATGCCGGAACTTGATTTTTCATTAAAGGGCGGGAAGACACCTCCCGACACGGTACTTGAGACCTTCTTTTTAAAGAATCTCTGAGCAAAAGCCCAAATGCCATGGCAGAAGACAGTGACAACATAAACAGGCTGGTCAACCTCATGTTCGAGGCAGCCATGCTCAAGAGGACGTTCCGGACCGGGTATGCCTTCCTGGGAACCGGCAGGGAGAGCTCGGCAGCCCACAGTTTTTCCACGGCCTTCATAGCCATGCTTCTTGGGAAGATGGTTCCCGGGGCAGATCCCTGCCGGCTGGTGCTCATGGCCCTTATACATGACCTTCCGGAAGCCCGGACCGGGGATGCAAACGCCGTCCACAAGTTATATGTAAAGAGGGACGAGGAACGGGCCTTCAGGGATGCTGTGGACGGCCTGTCCTTCGGACACGACCTTCTTGCCCTGTACAGGGAATACGAAGAGGGCCGAAGCCTTGAGGCAAGGCTTGCCAGGGATGCCGACCAGATCGACATGCTGATCTCCCTAAAGGAACAGCTGGACTGCGGAAACAACAATGCCGCCCAGTGGGTGCCCTTTGTGGAAAAAAGGCTCGTGACACCAGAGGCGAAAAAACTGGCAGAAAGGATCAAGTCCTCACACTGGTCTGCATGGTGGATGGACTCCTTTGATGATGGGGCCAATGAAAAGAAGAAGGAGATGGAATAATGAAAAACGCCGTTTGGTTTTTTGTCCTGGCCTGCCTGCTGGGCCTTTTGGGGCCCGAGGCGGAATCCGCGGCCAAGGATGGCTCAAGCCCCGTGGTGGCCATTGCCTATACCACAAATACCTGGGGGAATATAAATCCCGTCCATTCCTGAGGTGGCAGGGAAATCGGAGGGATTTCCCGGAGGATCAGTTGGATCCGAAAGCTGAAGGCACAGAAAAAAGCCGACCTGGTCCTGGACGGCGGCAGATTTCTCTTCCAGGCCGGACGCCACGTCACCCCGCTCAGGAAGAAACAGGCAGAAAAGATATTCAGGGCCTACAGTGAGATGGGCTACGATCTTGCAGGCATAGGAGCCGATGACCTTGCTGCAGGGTGCGATTTTTTAAAGAAACTCGATCCTGAAGGAAACCTCTTGGTCTCCGCCTGTCTTTTCTGCGGAAAGAGGCCGGCATTTTCACCCTTCAGGATCTTCAATGTCAGAGGGATCAGGGTGGCGGTCGTAGGCCTTTCCGGAGGGGCCCTGCCCCGTGCAACCCCGGGAGCCAACGAGACGGCCATGAACTGCTCCAATCCGGACCTTGAAAGATACATGAAAAAGATCAGCCAGAATGCCGACCTGACCGTGGTGCTCTCCTCCATGCCTCCAAAGGAGGAAATGGAATTCATAAGAAAGCATCCCGGGATCGCGCTCCTGATATCAAGCGGCAGGACAAGCCCTACAAGGGCACCCATAAAGTGGAATGGTTGCCTTATTGTAAGCAGCCATCCAAGGGGCAAGTCAGTGGGGCACATCAAGCTCTTTCTAAAGAAGGAAGCCCGGGGCTATTCGGTTGCACGGTGCGAAAACAGCCTCCACATGCTGGAAAAGGGCAAATAGATTACGTCCTTATCATGACGAGCCTCAGGGGCGCCCTTTATTTCCGGAAAGTCACCTGGCAAATATTGCCCTGTTAAATACCGGGCTTTCAGGGGAGAGGGTGTTGAATTTAACCTCGTTGACCGCAAGTGTTCCCTGTATGCCTTCCTTTTTCAGATGAAAGGAGATCCTTTCAGGATACCGGTTGAGGGATTCAGGCCTGGTGCTGGTGAAGGTGATGTCTGCCAGGCTGCTCTCAAAGCTTACAGGCATTAGTGAGTCGAGCCGGTACCGAAGTACAAGGTTTTGGCCCAGGAAGCGGCATTTGAGCCTGATTAGTGAACCAGCGCTGCCGGTTTGCTCCATGGTAGCCGGGAAACGGCAGTATCTTGCCGGGACCCACGGGTTCAGGCATATTTCCATGAGTTTTATGGCGGTTTCCACACCTATGTTTCCGTAGCTTGTGAAAAACGTATTGCCCTTGAGTATCCTGTTTTTGGAGGGAAGGTAGATCCAGGCCTCGTTCCCGCATGCAAGGAGATCGAAAACCGTTACTCCAAGTGGCCCCGAACCCCTGATCCTCAAGAAGAGGGATTCGTCCTGGCGGTAAAACCATATCCTGGCGTTGAATGAGGGCAGCTTCCTGCCCCTGTCTGTCACGTGAAGTCGTCCCTTCACGTCAAGGCTCTTTATGCCATGGGCCCTGCCGAGCAGGTCACGTTTAAGGTCCCCGGTCTTTTCAGGTGCCGGTGCCATTATTGGCCCGCCTGGCCCCTGAAAGAAGGAGCATCCGCCTTGCAGTATAAAAAGCAGTATCACTAAAGGAAGATACGGTGAATTTCGGTGCCGGAGAACGGCCCGGCAGCAGATTTTTGGCATTTTCTGAAGGCCCCTGGAAATCCTGCCGATGGTTCTTAATTTAGAGTGTGACGGACTAATGAGTCTTTTTAATCCCAGAAGCAAAGGAGGGCAAGAAGGCCATGGATGAAAACCTCTTTATAAAATGTCCTGCATGCGGTGTTAAAAACCGCATCCCCGCAAATCGCGTTAATGACCGTCCCAGGTGCGGCAGGTGCGGAACACCTCTGAACCCTGGATCCGGTGAGCCTGTCAGGGTAACGGATTCGGATTTTGACCATGTTGTCAGCTCCGCCAATGTGGTGCTGGTTGATTGCTGGGCTCCATGGTGCGGACCCTGCCGGGTTATAGGGCCGGTGGTGGAGGAACTTGCAAGGCAGTATGCCGGAAGGGCGGTAATAGGCAAGCTGAACGTGGACGAAAACCCTGTAACTGCCCAGAGATACCAGGTCAGAAGCATCCCCATGCTGCTTTTCTTCAAAAATGGCCGTCTGGTGGATACCCTTGTAGGTGCAGTTCCAGCCCAGCAGATCCGGCAGAAGCTGGAGGCCCTGATCTAAATTCTAGATTTCAACTTTCGGAGTTGTATAACTTTCTTAAAAAACATGGAATTAGCCATGGACGCACATAGACTTACATGGACAAATATTTTCTTCATGCCCAACCAGGCATAAGGAAAAACCTTACATGCCTTCGGCATGGTAATATACTACAAGGTGGCAGCTATTTGAGCTGCCTGGGGTGTTTATCTGCCCTAATCAGGGCAGATAAACTGTCCGTGCAGGTCCATGTGTGTCCATGGCCAAAAACATTTGAGCTTGAATACCTTTAGTCCTTTATTTGAAGGGCTTTCATGTTTCCTTACGTCCTTGTATCCTAGGACCTTTAAAGGCAGACCACGTTCTGAATACAGCAACGGAAAAGGTGTATGAGATGACAGAAGAGATAAGCTTTGGTGCAGGCATGAAATGCAGGCCCGAGGACATCACCCACGTCTGGGACAGGGTGAGGGTGCCCCTCGGGGAACGCTCATATGAAATCCTCATAGGCCCGGGCCTTCTTACAGAGATTCCTGCAAGACTCAGGGAAATAGGCATGGAAAACAGGCTATTTGTTGTGACCGATTCCAATGTTGAAGATTTCCTGGGTCAGGATCTCCTGGAACTCCTCAAGGCAGAAGGTTTCAAGGTGGATCTGCTGGACTTTCCTGCAGGAGAAGAATCTAAGAACATGGATACAGTCCTGATGCTTGCCAGGAGGCTTGTTCGGCTTGGCGCCGACAGAAGCAGCGTGCTCCTGGCACTTGGAGGAGGGGTCACGGGCGATATCTGTGGTTTCCTGGCCTCCATTTACATGCGGGGCATACCCTTTGTCCAGCTTCCAACAACTCTACTGGCGCAAGTTGACAGCTCCGTTGGGGGAAAGACGGGTGTGGATCTTCCCGAGGGGAAAAACCTCGTAGGCACATTTGCGCAGCCTGCCGCCGTCTTTGCCGATATCGGGGTGCTGACCACTCTTCCTGCCGCCGAACTTCGAAACGGCATTGCCGAGGTGGTTAAATACGGCATGATAACGGACAGCGACTTTTTCAAATTTCTTGAAGAAAAATGGTGGGATATAATAAATCTTGAACCTGAAACCACAAGTTTTATTGTGAAGCGGTCATGCCAGATCAAGGCAGATGTCGTCTCAAGGGACGAAAAGGAAGGCGGGCTAAGGAGGATCTTGAATTTCGGGCACACCATTGGACATGCCGTGGAGGCAGTGTCAGGTTATACCATGCCTCATGGTGAGGCCGTCTCTATTGGCATGGTGGCGGTCTCTCGCATATCCCTTTCCCGCGGCATGATGACAAGAGACGAGCTGGACAGGCTCAGGAGCCTGCTGGAACAGTTCAGGCTGCCCGTTGATATCCCGGCGGACATGGACAGGCAGGAAATAGTCCGTCACATGAAAAGGGACAAGAAGGTCAGGGACGGAAGGCTTCACTTTATACTTACCAAGGGGATTGGGGAAACAGTCATCGTAAACGACGTGACAAAAGAAGAGCTGGAGATGGCACTTGGCGCCTAAACGGGAGGATTCGTACTGAAAATTTTCGCTCAAACTTGACTTTTTGTTTACATCAGGCTTAATTTCTTAAAAATATTATAATTATTTTAAACAATAATTCATGCCGTCTTTCAAAAACAAAAATCTGAAAACCGGTGGCGCGGATCAGGACCCGCAGGATGCAGCTGCCATTCCCGGGGAACTGGACCGGCAACTTCAGTCAGCTGCCGCGGAAATCACCAGGGATGCTGCCAGGGTAGCTGCAGGGATGACAAACATGGACGATTCCCAAGGAAGATTTACTGCCACCGATCCCGAAGGCGATTACATGAGGCTTGTTCAGGGCCTCCTGTTTCATACAGTGGGATATGCCCACCTTTTTTCCCTAGTCCTGACACGCCCCTACACGGAAAGGATCGTGCCCAGGCTTCTGGCGCTTTTCTGTGACTGTTTTTACCGGGAATTCTTCTCCCGGGAAGACCGGCCCGGTTCTTATGAATATTTCAAGATGGTTTTTACCCAGGACTACCTGTCCTTTTTCAGGGAAATGGAGGAAAGCGAAATGCTTTCCCTGCCGCCAAACGAATTTGTCTCCAGGACAGTAGACTCCTTGCTGGAATCGGCGGCAGCCGGATCAGCTGAAGTAAACAGAAATCCGGCAGCAAGAGATCTCGTCACTGAATTTGTTGAAAAACGGGCCTTCCTCAAGATCTCCAGGGTACTTCTCTCCTTCTGAAATACAAAAAGATCTCATGACATTCCATAAGGGAATTTCTTTGCTGGAAAACGCCCTTGGCAAAGGGCGCGTTTTAATAGGGGTTCAAACCGGGGCAGTTTCCTGCGCGTCATATGCCTTGTCAAGGACCATTTTTTCACTGTCCCGGCCCGTAATATGGATATGTCCCGACGGGCAAACCGCCGGTATCCGGGCAAGAGAGCTGGAACAGTTCATGCCCGGGTGCATACGCGAATTTCCATCCTATGAACACCCGGTATTTCTCCCCCTCATACCATCACCTGAAAATTCAGCAGCGAGAATCGCAGCCCTTAATGACCTGTCTGAAAAGAGATCCTGCGTTGTGGTAATGCAGGCATCAAGTATTGCCGAACGGGTCATTCCAATGGACCAGCTTTCGAAAAATACCGAGCTGGTCATGGTCCAGGAAGAGACAGACAGGGATGAGCTTGTAAATCGCCTGGTAAGTGCGGGTTACGAACGCATGACCAGGGTCGAAAGGGTAGGGGAGTTTGCCGTAAGGGGCGAAATCCTTGACTGCTTTCCTCCCGGATACAAAAGGCCTGTCAGGCTTGTGTTTTTTGATGACCTGGTGGAGGAAATCAGGATTTTCAACCCTGAAACACAAACCACCGAGGGTTTTCAGGAGGAAGCAATACTGCTTCCAGCCAGGGAGATAGTCCATTCCGGGGAAAATGTGGCCTCGGCCGTAAAAAGGGTCATCCGGCAGGCAAGGAATCTCGGTGTTTCGGCCTCTGAAGTAAATGCGCTCATCCAGAACCTTGAGGCCAGGAGGGAGACGGAAAACAGCCTGTCCATCATGCCCCTGATTTACGACAGCATGGACGATATCCTTTCCTATGCGCCTGCTGATGCGATACTGGTAGTGGAAGACAGCCTTTTGTGCCAGAAGAACCTGGAGGATTTCTTAGAGAGGACAAAAAACTCCCATGACATCCAGCTGGGAAAAAACAGGCTGGTCATGGAATTGGGCGAGTACTATGCTGGCATCGAAGAGATTACCCAAAGGCTTTCTTCCAGGACGCGGGTCATCCTGAACCCGGCAGCTCTCCTTGCCAAAAAGTCGTCATCGAACCGTGGATTCATCGCCTTGCCGGATAGCGAGATAGAGCTTTCCTGCCAGAAAATTGAACCTCTAGCCGCCTCTGCCCTGACCTTCAAAAAGGGTGCCGGGGTCTTTTCCCCCTTTGCAGAACGGATTCTTGCATGGAAGGAACAGCAGTCGAGGATTTTGATCTGTTGCCAGGCAGAATCCGTCATGAACAGGATGGCAGGGCTTCTCGATCATTATGGCATCAACTTCACCAGGCTGGATGGTGATATACCGGATAAAAAGGGCCCCACCTTCCTGGACAAGGCCATTGATCTTGCCCCTGGTGTCTATCTGTATCCGGGATTTATCGCCGAGGGATTCCACCTGCCTGACCAGGGGCTTGTAGTAGTTTCTGACCACGAACTTTTTGCATTCAGGCAGGCAAGGGGCAGGAAAAAGAGGGGCAAACAGGCCCCCGTTTCCATTTCGGACATCAGGGAAGGGGATTTTGTTGTTCACAGGGATCATGGAATTGCCAGGTACCAGGGGCTTGTGACCATGGCGGCAAGGGGAATCCCTGGAGAATTCATAAGCCTTGAATACCGGGGTGGAGACAGGCTCTATCTCCCGGTGGATCGGCTCGGGCTTCTCCAGCGCTATGTGGGCGTTGAGGGAAGGGAGCCCAGGCTTGACAAGCTGGGTACCGGCGCCTGGGGAACCAGAAAGCGAAAGATCAGGAAGGCCATCCGGGAAATAGCCCACGAGCTGGTGGAGCTTTACGCTGCAAGAAAGGTGCAGCAGGGTATCTCGTTTTCCGGGCCGGACGAGATGTACAGGCAGTTCGAGTCAGCCTTTCCGTTTCAGGAAACCCAGGATCAGCTGGATGCTGTCCGGGACATAATGACGGATCTTGCCGCGGATTATCCCATGGACAGGCTGCTCTGCGGGGATGTGGGTTTCGGAAAGACCGAGGTGGCCATGAGGGCGGCATTCAGGGCCGTGCAGGAAGGTTATCAGGTTGCAGTCCTTGTGCCAACGACTCTCCTTGCCGAACAGCACGAAAGAACCTTTAAGCGAAGATTTCAAAAATTTCCTGTAACCATCGAATCAATCAGCAGATTCAAGTCAAGGCAGGAGCAGCGCCAAGCCGTTGAGGCCGTGAGGTCCGGGACAGTGGACATCCTAATTGGCACCCACAGGATCCTCCAGAAAGACATTGTGTTCAAGCGCCTGGGACTGATCATAATCGACGAAGAGCACAGGTTCGGAGTGCGTCACAAGGAAAGGCTCAAGCTTCTTTCCCGTAATGTCAACTGCCTCACTCTTACCGCTACCCCGATACCCCGCACCCTTCAACTCTCCCTCCTTGGCATCAGGGATCTTTCCACCCTTGAAACACCTCCCTCCGGCAGGTTGTCCATCCAGACCTTCCTTGCCGAATACGATGATGCCGTTGTCAGGGAGGCCATCCGCAAGGAAACCGACAGGCAGGGGCAGGTATTTTTTGTGCATAACCGGGTCAAGGGCATATACCGCATAGCAGATCACCTGCAAAGGCTGGTGCCGGAAGCAAGGGTTGACGTTGCACACGGCCAGATGGCAGCCTCGGAGCTGGAAGACATAATGGTCAGGTTTGTCAGGGGAGAGATAAACTGTCTGGTATGCACTACGATAATCGAGTCCGGCCTGGATATCCCTTCGGCCAATACCCTTCTTATCAACCGGGCGGACAGGCTGGGCATTGCCGACCTTTACCAGTTAAGGGGGCGGATAGGAAGAAGCAGCCAGCAGGCATATGCCTATCTTCTCGTACCAGAGCTGGAACACCTGGCCAAGGATTCGGCATCCAGGCTCAGGGCCATTATGGAGACCAGCAGGCTCGGCTCAGGAATGAGTCTTGCTATGCATGACTTGAAGATCCGGGGCGCTGGAAACATCCTGGGTGTAGCCCAGGCAGGACAGATAGCAGAGGTGGGCTATGACCTGTACCTTGACCTACTGAAGGAGGCAGTTGATGAAATAAGGGGCCGGGCGCCGGAAGAAAGGATCGAGCCTGAAATCAATCTTCCCGTGCCTGCATTCATCCCGGAAGACTATGTTTCAGATGTGCATGAAAGACTGGAGATTTACAGGCGTCTTGGTACCATAGAAGATGAAACAGATGAGGAGAATCACGCGGCAGAAATGCTGGACAGGTTCGGCCCCCTGCCAGAGGAGGTCTTGAATCTGCTAAAGATAATGAGGATCAAGGAATCCTCGAGGAGGCTGAATTGTACCAGGCTGGATGGTACCTTTTCTGACAAATCCGTGTTAGTATTGACATTTAGTCCATCAGGCCCGTCTGATCCGGATGCTATTTTAAGAGAACTGAAGAATAACCGCCGGTTTTCCATGCTGTCTGGACAGCGGCTGGCAATCAAATTGAGGGAACAACCTGCAGGCCAACAGGAAATCCTAGACCTGGTTTTAAAAACCTTGAATCGTCTGCTGAAACTGAATAAAAACAGGAAATGAAAGCTGGAGCTTATGAATAAGGATTTTGAAACATCTGGTATGCCGGGGGTGCTGGTCCAGGCTGCCCTGTGCGTTGTCATGTGCCTCGTATGGGTCTATCCGGCCAATTCGGTCATAGTGGACAGGATAGTGGCCATTGTAAACAGCCATGTCATCACCCTTTCGGAACTTGAAAAAAGGGCAAGGCCATATCTCCGGGAATATCTCAACGAAGACATGTCTCCGGAGGAAAGGGCCCAGGTCAAGCAGACCATTTATGCAAAGATCCTGCCCCAGATGATAGATGATTACCTGGTGGAACAGGAAATCGAAAGGCTAGGGATCTCTGTTTCAGACCAGGAAGTGAGTCAAGCCATTGAAAACATATGCAGGAACAACGGTATTACCATGCAGGAGCTCGAGGAAAAGCTCAGGCAGGAAGGAACCAGCATGGAAGAATACCGGAAGCAGGTGGCAACCCAGATAGAAAGGGCAAGGCTGATAAACTCCCAGGTCCAGTCAAAGATAGTGATCACGGATGAGCAGGTCAGGGCGTATCTGAAGGGTGACAGCTCTTCCTCTGAGTACGGAGGCCCTTATTATATACTTGACCACATCTGTGTTGTACCTGAATCCGATACTCCTGCAGCCAGGGCCGAGGCCAGGAAAAAGGCTGAAGAGGCCCTGAAGGCCCTGGAGGAGGGTGAAGATTTTGCCGACGTGGCCAGGCGCTATTCCAGCAAGATGGCCATCGCTTCTGATCTCAGGCTTGGCGTTTTCAGTCTGGATGAGATGTCGCCTTCAATAAAAAAGGCCGTTGAAGATCTCAAGCCTGGCACCTTCTCCCAGGTCATCGAGACCCCGATGGGGTTCCAGATACTCAAACTGGTGGGGATTTCCAGTTCCAAGGAAGAAGAAATAGACCCTGCCCTCATGGAAGAAACCAGGCACAAGCTCTATAACCAGGAGATAAACCAGAAATTCCAGGACTGGTTGAACGAACTCAGATCAAAGTCTGCCATAAGGATACTGCTTTAAAAACCGTGCCCTTGCGGCTGAAAAAAGATGGCTATCACATGACAAAAGAATCCGTAGGTGAATTTCTTAAAAGGGAAAGGGAGCTGAGACAGATCACCCTTCAGGAGGTGGCAGAAGGGACCAAAATATCAATCAGGAGGCTCAGATCCATAGAGTCTGACCAGTTTAATGATCTTCCAGCCGAGGTCTTTGTCAGGGGCTTCATCAAGTCATATGCAGAATACATTGGAATAGATCCCGCGGACGCAATTCTTCGCCTTGAGGAAAACCTGCCCCAGGAAGAGCTTGAGATAAAAAAAGTACGAAGACTTTCTCCTCGGCAGATGGAAAAATCCAAATCCCCCCTGATGCTCCTAGTCGCAACAATCGCCGCCGTCCTGATACTTTCCTGCATATGGTTTTTCTTTTTTCAGAACCACGAGTTTAATATTCCGGGCCTGTCCGGGATTGTCGGGAAATCGGAAACCGGACAGAATTCTTCCTCGGTGGTTGAGGAACCACCTGATGTACAAGGACCGCAGATCCTCCTGGAACAGGAATCTGAAAATGCCTCGGCAGGTGCTGTAAAGGCCTATACCGGCAAGGATTCCACGAAACAGGAAGACAACAGCCGGGCATATTGAACCCTCCCGCACCAATGCGATGCCTGTACTTGCTTCGGACCCTGGCTGCATCTTTTTCCCTCATAAAACGGCTCCAGGATTTTGATGTCTCCTGTTCTCTTGTCCACTCCGGCAGTAGTCACTTCCTCCAGGCCAATGGGAGAATCCGATCTCCTGGTCTGCCTTTTCACCCTTGAATCAGGCAAGCTCAGGGCTGTTGCCAAGGGAGCCAAGAGAAGCAAGAAGAGATTCATGAATGCCCTTGAACCATTCACGGAAATTGATGCTGGCCTTGCAATGGGCAGGTCTTCAGGCCTCTGGCGTCTTGATTCAGCAGTTATAACCAAAAGCCATGTTCCCATAAGGCAGGACTACAGCTGTTTTGTGTTCGGCTCCCTCTGTCTTGAACTTGTGGAACTCTGGCAAAAGGACGGGGCCAATGAACCAGGGGTGTTCGGTCTTCTGAAATGGTGTCTTTCCGGGCTTTCGGAAGGCAGGGATCCCATGGAGATGAGCCTGATTTTCAAGGCAAGGCTTTTAAGGCATGCCGGTTTCATGCCCGGGCTCAAGGCCTGCAGGCTCTGCGGGAAAATGCCGAAGAACGGACCCGTTTATTACGACCGCCGCACTGGAGAGATCTTGTGTTACAACTGCAGGAAACCGGCATCTGGAAGTGCTGGAATAACCCTTGGAACCGCCAGGTGCCTGGATTTCATGGTCAACTGTGGCCTTGAACAGGTCAATCGCCTGAAGCTGGGGAAGCAGCAGATGACAGAGGCATGGGAGTACATGAAGGTCCTCCACTGTAGCAACCTGCAGAGGCAGCCTGCGTCGTACAAGCTCATAAACCAGAATATCAATAACAGGGGGAGTTAAATGATCACCAGAAATGGAGAATTGGAAGGCCGTTTTGTAGTCGACCAGTTGAATGTCCAGGAAAGCTGGCGCCTTTTCAGGATACTTGCGGAATTCGTGGACGGTTTTGAGGAAATGGCAAAGACATATCCCGGGATTGCCGTCTTCGGCTCTGCAAGGGTAAAGCCGGATGACACCTATTACCAGCTGGCAGAAACCATTGCCACGAGGCTGGCCAGGGAAGGTTATTCCATTATTACCGGCGGCGGTCCTGGCGTCATGGAGGCCGCAAACAAAGGCGCCTGGGAACAGGGTGCAATTTCCGCAGGCCTCAATATAAAGCTTCCCCACGAGCAGCATCCCAACCCGTATACAAACATAAGCCTTGATTTCAGATACTTCTTTGTAAGAAAGGTGATGCTGGTCAAATACGCAGTGGCCTTCGTGTGCCTGCCTGGTGGATACGGCACCCTGGATGAGTTCTCAGAGGCAATAACCCTCATTCAGACCAGGAAGATCAAGCCGTTCCCGGTAATTCTGGTCGGCAGCCATTACTGGAAAAATTTCATCAAGTGGCTGGAGGAAAGCGTGCTTGCAAACGGCATGATCTCAGCCGAAGACCTGGAACTGTTCCACGTGCTGGATGACCCGGACCAGGTGGTGGAGACCATCAAGGAGCTGGTCCCCGTGGCTGAAAACCACCGGCCCTGACAGCAGGGATCGTTTCTTGATACGAGTCGTGCAATTATTTTTAATTGACCAGATTTCATTATTCATATATATTTTGTCCAGTTTAATTTTCAAAAAAAGGAGAAGAAAATGAAAAAGACTGCACTGATTGTTATTTCGGCATTTTTTGCCATGGGAATTGCCATTT
>CAYZJS010000064.1:0-2274 GCA_964478865.1 uncultured Thermodesulfatator sp. | reverse complement strand
AAGAAAAAGGCCATTGAACTGAACGACCGTGCCACCCAGTACAAGATACTGGTCAGAGAGGTGGAGACCAACAAGTCCATATACCAGAGCCTCCTGCAGCGTTCCAAGGAGATAGAGGCCACCCTTGGTGCAGATGTCCTGAACATGCAGATTATCGATACCGCCCGTGTCCCGGTCCTTCCCGACAAGCCGAAGATCATGCGTAACCTGCTGCTTGCAATTGTCCTGGGCCTGTTTGGCGGAATAGGCCTTGCCTTCCTCCAGGAATATTTCGACAACACCATCAAAAGCCCGGATGAACTGAGCGACCGCTTTAATATCCCGGTCCTGGGGCTTGTTCCCTATGAAAAGGAACACGCGGATGACAGAGAGGCTGTAGCCACCATGGTCTACAACGAACCCAGGGCCCCCATGACCGAGGCCATCCGGACAGCCCTTACATCGGTAGACCTGTCTTCTGCGGAAAATCCGCCCAAGACCATACTCGTAACCAGTGTTCTGCCCGGCGCAGGCAAGACCACCTTTGCCAGCAATGCCATTCTTTCCTATCTCAGACAGGGCGAAAGGTGCCTGATAATAGACTGCGACCTCAGAAAGGCCAGCCTGCACAAGGTATTCGGTGAAGGTGAAAAAGGCAGGGGGCTTTCAAACCTCCTGGCAGGAACGGCGGATCTAAAAGATGTCATACGAAAAACAGAATACAGGGGCCTCCATTTCATATCCAGCGGTCCCCTGCCACCGAATCCTGCAGAGCTCCTTTCCTCAAAGCGGATGCGGAAGCTCGTAGCCCTGGTCAGGAACCACTACGGCCATGTCATCCTGGACGGTCCGCCATACCAGGGATTTGCAGAGATACTCGTGCTTTCCAACATGGTTGACGGGGTGATCCTGGTCACCGTGGAAGGAGAGACCCCAAGGGAAGGAGTCAAGCACTTCAGGAGATCCATCGTGAACGTGAACGGCAAGATCCTGGGGGCAATAGTGAACAAGAGCGGGATGAAAAAGGGCTACGGCTACTCCAGCTACGGAAAATACAAATACTATGCCTATCAGTACAATTATGACTATGGAAACGACGGGGAAAAAGCCTGAGCCACCCTACCCTGCAAAGACAGACAGAAATTCATCATAAATGGCAAGACCGGACATGTCAGGCCCCGTAGCGCTGTTCTCCAACCGGCCCTGCAGGCTGGCAATCTTTTTGTTTCTGCTGTTCCTGGCCTCCATCCAGCTGTGGATTTCCCTTGTCCAGCAAACGGCTTACGTCGCTCCATCAGAGAGAAAGGTCCTGCCGGGATTGATCTCGGATCCAGCAATGCTTACGAGCAAGGCGGAAAAAGAACTGGTCACCGGCCATTTATCCCGTGCCCGGGGCCTCCTGGTTTCGGCCCTGCAAAAAAGCCCATTTTACCTGCCGGCCTGGATAAAAATGGCCGAGCTTTACAACGGTAAGGGAGATGTTGCCAGGGCCGAGGCCATTGCCAGGTATATTCAGGCCCTTTCTGCCCGAACCGCCCTGTGGCAATGGGACAGGGCCCTTCTCTACTACGAACTCGGCATGGAGGATTTCCTGGCTCCGGAACTTTCCTATATCATAGAAAACAATCCTCGAAAGAGACGAAATGCCCTTGACCTGGCACTAAAACTCTGGCCAGAGCCGGAACAACTTTTCCAGCGCCTTGGCCCAGACAGTACCCCCTTTCTCTTCAAACACTTCCTGCAGAAGGGCCTGCTTGAAGAGGCCATAGAGACATGGCCCCTGGTATGTGATTCCTCCGCCCTGACGGACCGCAACAGGCTCTGGTTCATTGACCGGCTCTGGACACATGACCATATCGACACGGCAGTCGAGGCCTGGAGGAAATATTTCGATTCTTCACACCTGATTCACAACGGTGATTTTTCCGAGCCTATTCTGAATGCAGGATTCGGCTGGAGGGCATGGAAAAAAGGCAGACTGAAGGGTGTTTTCTGGAGGAGAACGGAAAAAGACGGCGTCTTTTGCATACACATGGGGTTTCTTGGCACCAGCAACCTGAACTTCTACCATTTCCGCCAGGTGGTTCCGGTTCGGCCGGGAGGCCACTACATCCTGACAGGAAAGTGGCGCAGCCGAAATCTTACCACAGACCAGAGACCGTTCGTGGAAATCGCAGGAGCAAGGTGCAAAATGAAGCCCGTTGCCTCTGAAAAGGTGGCTCGAAAGCAGAAATGGGACGCCTTCCGGGTTGCCTTTACAGTACCAGAACAGTGCAGGCTGATAACCGTACGCAT
>CAYZJS010000063.1:0-4493 GCA_964478865.1 uncultured Thermodesulfatator sp. | reverse complement strand
TTATGTCTCAGCCACTTGAAGTGCATAATTTGAGATAATCGAAATTCATCACAGGATTCTTTGGGAGCTATTATCGCACAACTGTCTGCAATGTATCTGCTTACAAGGTGCTACAGATACAAGGCGGAGGGTGCGCAGGCGTACTCCCTGTACTTCAGGTGCCCGACAACGCAGTAGACGTGGTGCCCTTTGAGCAGTACCCATAACCCGGGTTAAAGTGGCACCAGTTCGATCTCCCCCCACGCGCCGATCTGGTCTGCCTTTATGACCACACCTCCAAGGATTCCTTCAAAATCCCTGAGCCTTTCCACTGCCACGGAAACATCCTTCCTGGACCTGACCATATTGCCGACTGCAGTGGCCACAGCGTCGGCCAGGGCAGCGTCTTTCGAAACGACGGTAACTGCATCGGCAGTGCCGAAGCTCCTGGAATGGCCCACCGTCCCGGAAGATGTGCAGATTGAAAGAAAATCCCCGGCATCCGTCCTGTTTCCGGCACATCGTATTCCCACCTTGCCTGTAAAGGGGGACCGGCCTGCCCATATTGCAGCAGTTACGGCCCCGGATATCCTGAAACAGGTATCCCCTCCGTTTTCCACTATGATTTCTCCATCTGGAAGCAGGGCGGCAGCCTTCTGGCAAACGAACTGGGCTATGGCGCCGGCTACTGCGGCCATTGGGCCGGTGCCTGCCGCGATGCCAGCCCGGAGCATGCGGTTTACCGGCGGTGGGGCCAGCGGATCGTCTGGAAGGGGCGTGAAGGATTCGATGAAACCGCCGTGACTTGCCGCGTAGGCCTCGATGGACGTCCTGGCCTCTATTATCCAGCCCGAAACCTGTAGGGAGATGTCTTCCGGTGCCTGGATGAAAAGATCTGTCTCCTTGTGGCTGACCCTGAAGGAGACCAGCCCCTTTCTTTTCATGAATGCCCTGTAGGTGCGTTTCATGGGAAGGGATGTGGCTTGGCGGATTTAACTGGACTTGTGAGTCTGGTGGGCATGGAGTTTACCAAACAAATGATGCCCCGAGGGCAAAACCTGGCTCGCTTCAGATCACCCCGTGAAGTTCGGGCTTTGGAGGCCTGTCGAGGAGAGAGCGCACTGCCTTTCTCGGATCCAGGCCCTTGTGCACCACCTTGTATACCTCGGCTGTAATGGGCATCTCAACGTTATGCCTCCTGGAGAGCCTGTAGAGGGATTTTGATGTGCGTATTCCCTCTGCCACCTGGTTCATTGAAGAACGGATCTCCTCCATGGTCTGGCCCTTTCCGAGTTTAAGCCCTACCTGCCTGTTCCGGCTGAGATCCCCGGTGCAGGTAAGAACCAGGTCGCCGAGGCCTGCAAGGCCCGCAAAGGTTAGCGGGTTGGCCCCAAGCTTCAGGCCCAGCCTTGACATCTCGGCAAGCCCTCTCGTGATGAGTGCTGCCCGGGTGTTGGTGCCAAACCCCAGGCCGTCGGAAATGCCTGCCGCTACCGCCATCACGTTTTTTACCGCACCTCCCAGCTGTACTCCTGTGACATCGAGGGTGCTGTAGACCCGGAAGAAATCCGTGCTGAAAAGCTCCGTGAGCATCCTGGCCGTTTCTTCGCTGAAGGCGGCAATGGTGACGGCTGTTGGCATCTTGAGGGCCACTTCTTTTGCGAAGCTCGGGCCTGAAAGCACGGCAAGTTCGTGGGACGGCTCCCTGGGAAGGACCTCTGAGAGCACCTCGGTCATGGTCATGAAGGTTTCGTTTTCTATGCCCTTGGCTGCAGAGACGTACACCCGTGGCGGCCTTTCCAGGATGCCTGCCCCGATCATGTCTGATATGAGCCTGGCAGTCTGTCTCATGCCGTGGGAAGGAACTGCAAGGAGTACCACCTCCTTGCCGGAAAGGGCGCATTCCAGCTCAGGGGTCACCTCGAGGTCAGGGGGGAGGGGAAAGCCTGGCAGATAGAGGGGATTTTCTCCTGCATCCCTTATCTTCCGGGCTGTTTCCTCCTTCCGTGCCCAGAGTGTGGTCTCAACGCCTTTTTCAGCAAGAAGTATTGCCAGGGCCGTGCCCCAGCTTCCTGCTCCGAGGACCACCGTGCTGTTCATCATCGCTCAAGAGGCCTTTTCTCTACTGTTGTTCGCTTGATGCAAGCTTTGCAATGGCTGCAAGCTTGTCTCCTTCCTGGATGCGGATGAGCTTTACTCCCTGGGTGGACCTTCCGATGATCCTGATGTCCTTGACGTTCATGCGGATGATGTTCCCGCTTGCGCCCACCAGCATGATCTCGTCGTTTTCATAGACGAGTTCCACTCCAACCACCTTTCCGACCTTTTCCGTGACCTTGATGTTTATGACGCCCTTTCCGCCCCTGGACTGGACCCTGTACTCGGAGATGGGGGTGCGCTTCCCGTAGCCGTTTTCCGTAACAGTAAGGAGCGTGCCGTCATGGTCGGCAATAACAACCATTGCAACCATGCGGTCGTCCTTTGAAAGCCTGATCCCTCTGACTCCCGCAGCAGTTCTCCCCATGGGCCGAACATCCGTCTCGTTGAACCTTATGCTCTTGCCGTTCCTGGTTGCCAGGAAGATGTCCGCGTGGCCGTCGGTTATGGATGCGGTAACAAGCTCATCTCCCTCCCTGATGGTGGCGGCGATGATGCCCTTGGGCCTCGGGTGGGAAAAGTCCTTCAGGCAGGTCTTTTTTATTATCCCGCCCCTGGTGGCCATGACAACGTACTTGTCCGGGTCGAATTCCCTCACGGGCACAACTGCCGCTATGTATTCATTGGCCTTCCTGTCAATGGGAAGGAGGTTGATGAGGGCCTTCCCTCTTGACGTGCGGGCGGCCTCGGGTATCTCGTGGACCTTCAGCCAGTAGAGGCGGCCGGTGTTGCTGAAGCAGAGGAAATAGTCATGGGTTGAGGCGACGAAGAGCTTTTCCACGAAATCTTCCTGCTTGGATGAAAGGCCGGTCACTCCCTTTCCGCCCCGCTTCTGGCTCCTGTAGAGGCTCAGGGGGTTTCTCTTGATGTAGCCCCTGTGGGACAGGGTGACAACCATGTCTTCCTCTGCAATGAGGTCCTCTATGTTTATCTCCTTGGGTGCTGCAATGAGCTCGGTGCGCCTTTCTATGGCATACTGGTCCCTTATCTCTCCAAGTTCTGTCTCGACTATGTCAAGGACCTTCTGCTCGCTTGCCAGTATCTCCTTGTATTCCTTGGTCTCCTGGAGGACCTTTTTGTACTCCTCGATGATCTTTTCGAGTTCCAGGCCGGTAAGGCGCTGGAGTTTCATGTCCAGGATGGCCTGGGCCTGGATCCTTGAAAGCCCGAACCTGTCCATAAGGCCTTCCCTGGCCTCGGCAGGGGTCTTGGATGCGCGAATGAGAGCCACCACCTCGTCCAGGTTGTCGATGGCGATCTTGAGGCCTTCCAGGATATGTGCCCGCTCCTGGGCCTTCCTGAGAAGATAGGTGGTGCGCCTTATTATGACGGTCTTCCTGTGCTCCAGGAAGTGCGACAGGAGCTCCTTCAGGTTCAAAAGCTCGGGTTTTCCGTTCACTATGGCCAGGAGGATGATGCCGAAGCTGCTCTCCATGGCAGTGTGCTTGTAGAGGTGGTTCAGGATGACCTGGGCGATGCCGTCCTTTTTAAGTTCCACCACTATCCGCATGCCCCGCCTGTCGGATTCGTCCCTGACAGAGTAAATGCCTTCCACCTTCTTGTCCTTTACCAGGGTTGCGATGCGCTCCACAAGCTTTGCCTTGTTTACCTGGTAAGGGATCTCAGTGATGATGATCTGTTCCTTGTTGCCCCTGGCAATCTGCTCCACCGTAGCCCTGGCACGCATCTTCACGATGCCGCGGCCAGTTTCATAGGCATCCTTTATGCCCTTTCTCCCGCAGATGTAGCCCGCTGTTGGGAAGTCAGGCCCCTTGACGTATTCCATCAGGTCCGAAACCGTGATGTTCGGGTTCTTTATCAGCGCTATCAGGGCATCTATCACCTCGCCGAGGTTGTGGGGCGGGATGTTGGTGGCCATGCCAACTGCAATGCCGGAGGAGCCGTTTATGAGAAGGTTCGGGATCTTCGAGGGAAAGACAGAGGGCTCAACCAGGGAGTTGTCGTAGTTCGGGACGAAATCAACGGTTTCCTTGTCCAGGTCCTGGAGTAGCTCGTGGGCAAGCTTGGTGAGCCTGATCTCGGTGTAGCGCATGGCAGCCGGGGCATCGCCGTCAATGGAGCCGAAGTTTCCCTGGCCGTCTATGAGGGGATATCCCATGGAGAAATCCTGGGCCATCCTAACTATGGCGTCGTAAACCGCCGTATCGCCGTGGGGGTGGTACTTACCTATGACATCACCCACAATGCGCGCAGACTTCTTGTAGGGCTTGTTGTAGTCGTTTCTCAGCTCGTGCATGGCGTATAATATGCGCCTGTGCACGGGTTTCAGGCCGTCTCGAACGTCGGGAAGAGCACGGCCTATGATGACGCTCATGGCGTAGTCAAGGTAGGAGCGT